>DASWCX010000115.1:0-18492 GCA_036395815.1 Actinomycetota bacterium
AGCACTTGGCCACGCTGGCGAAGTACGTCATCTTCGGGTCCTTCGCGTCGACCAGGGAGGCGGCCCGGTACACCAGGAGCCTGGCGGCCTCGATCTCCATGGCCATGTCGGCCAGCATGAACTGGAGTCCCTCGAAGTGGCTGATCGGCTTGCCGAACTGCTGGCGTTCCTTCGAGTAATCGACGGCGACGTCGAACGATCCCTGGGCGATGCCAAGCGCCTGTGCGGCGATGGTCGGCCGCGAGTAGTCGAGCGTGCGCATGGCGTAGGTGAAGCCCTCGGATTCCTCCCCGATCAGCCTGTCGGCGGGGATCTCGCAGTCCTCCATGTACACCTCTCGGGTGGGCGAGCCTCGGATGCCCATCTTGTGCTCGGCCTTGCCCACGGAGAAGCCCGGGTCGTCGGCGTTCACCACGAAGGCCGAGATCCCCTTCCCCTTGAGCTCCGGGTCCCGGGTGGCGAACACCGTGTACCGGTCGCTGGCCCCGGCGCCAGTGATGAAGCGCTTGGTCCCGTTCAGCCGAAACCCCCCGTTCGGTAGGGGCTCGTATCGCGTCTTCATGGCCACGGAGTCGCTGCCGCTCTCGGGTTCGGTCAGGCAGTAGGACATCTGGTGCTCGCCCAGGCTGATCCCGCCGAACAGCTCCTTCTTCATCTCGTCGGAGCCGGCCAGCATGACGGGGATCGCGCCGAGCCGGCTGACCAGCGGGATGAGCGCGCACCCGGCCGAGATCCGGGAGATCTCCTCGACCATGACGGCCACGGTGAGCGAGCCGCCCCCGCCCCCACCGAACTCCTCGGGATAGCCCACGGCCATGAGCTCGTTCTCCACGAAGGTCTTGTGGACGTCCCAGGGGAACTCGTCGGCCTCGTCGATCTCCGCCGCCCGAGCCAGGCCGATCCGCTCCTCGACGATCTCGCGCACGATGCGGCGGAACTCCTCGAGCTCCTCCGGCAGGGCGAAGGTTGGGTCGGTGGGATCCATTCGATCCTCCTCGAGGCCGGTCGGGACGGTCCACATTCTAGTCGCGGCCTCGGCGGACACCCCGAGTGGACTCATCCGCCGAACCGTGGTGGACTGGAGGTGAAAGCGCTTCGCCCGCGGGAAGGAGGTCGTGATGGACGCGCAGGGCGTCATGGGCGTTCTGGATCGAGCCCGCGAGGCGATGAGCGTGAAGCGGGTGTTCGGTGAGCCCTACGAGAAGAACGGCGTGGCGGTGATCCCCGTGGCCAAGGTGCGGGGAGGGGCCGGAGGCGGTGGAGGTGATGGCCCCGAGGGTCAGGGCGGCGGGTCGGGGAGCGGGTTCGGGATGACGGCGCGCCCGGTGGGAGCCTTCGTGATCAAGGGCGGCGAAGTGGCGTGGCGGCCCGCCGTCGACGTGAACCGCATCGTCCTCGGCGCTCAGGTGGTGACCATCGTGGCGCTGTTCACCATTCGAGCCATCGTGAAGGCGAGGTCCCGAGCCCTCCGCTGACCCGGGACCGGCTGGACGCTTGACCCGGCTCCCTGAGCGACTACGATCTGGCGAATCGACCCGTATCCACCAGCCCGGTCGAGCTCGGGGGGGGCATCCATGCGGAGATCGTGGTTCGCCTGTGTGGTCGTCTTGGCCGCGGTTGCCACGAGCCTGTCCCCGATGCCCGGGCGTGCTGACGCCGGGGCACTGCCTGTGGTGGGGGTCGGTTTCCACGCGCTCTGGAGGTACAACCCGGATGACCCGAACGACCTGAACGGATACACCCCCGAGCAGCGCCAGTACGTCGTCAACGAGCTTCAGGCCGCGGGGGTGGGGTGGGTTCGCATCGACATCGGGTGGGCGTCCGTCGAGACCTACCAGAAGGGTCCGCCGTACGAGGAGTGGTATCTGGACCAGCTGGCCGACGCCATCACCAGGGCCAACGCCGCCGGGCTCAAGGTCCTCGGCACGGTCTGGGGCACGCCGTGCTGGGCGATCGACCCCACGCCTCCGGACTGCCAGCCCACCGACGACCAGTACATGAACTACCCTCCAGCGGATCCTCGCGACTACGCCGACGTGGCCGCCATGCTCGCGGCCCGGTTCGATGGGGGCCCATCCGGGCGGATCGACGCCTGGGAGGCGTGGAACGAACCCGACCTCCCCTACTTCTTCGATCCCGCCGAGACCGACCCGCAGGTCAGGGCGAAGGACTATGTGGATGATGTGCTGCTCCCGGCGTTCGGCTGCCCGGACGCACCGAACGGCTTCCAGGCGGGAAACCCGCGCTCGATCGCCGTTCTGGGGGGACCGACGTATGAGCCGGCGCGGATCGAGTCGGAGCCCGCTCAGCCCGACGAGGAATGGTGGATCAACTACGTGTACGACTGGTTGGGGAAGGACGGGACCGCTTGCCCCCCGAGCCAGCACTTCGAGGTGATGGCGGTGCATCCGTACCTGGCGCCCCTGGACCTGCCGCCGGAGGTCCCCGATCAGGACGGGACGAACATCTACCTTCTGAGCCACGTCGCCACGGTCCGTGCCGTGATGGCGAGCTACGGCGACGGGTCGAAGGACATCTGGTTCACGGAGTTCGGCTGGTCCTCGCACACGAACTCGGGCAGCGAGGTCGGCAACTGGGAGTGCGGCGTCTCACCGGAACAGCAGGGTCGCCTCGTCGTCAGGGCGCTCGAGATGATGCGGCAGAACGACTGGTACGACCTGTACCGGGTCAGGGTGGCGTTCTGGTACGACGACCGGAACTGGAACGTGGGCCAGCCGGACCCGAACGTCGACCAGATCAAGGACAACAACTTCGGCCTGTTCGGCCTGCCGTCGTCGCAGGGCGCCACGACGTTCCCCGAGAAGCCCTCGTACCTCTGGCTGAAGGGTTATCTGAGGGCGGGAGTCATGCCGCCCGAGCAGGACTCGACGATGGCGCCGAGCGGAGAGGCGATACCCGACCTGCTCGCCCCCGGCCACGCGACGCAGCTTCCCTCCGGCCTCTGGACGACGAATCCCGTCATCACGGAGCAGGACTACTGTCGGGCGAACGTATATGTCAAGGTGGTGAACGACACGGGAACGACGAAGACGATCCAGTATCGGACCGTGGACCTCACCGCGCACGGAACGACCTATGGCGTGGGCTCGGGCGACGTGGACTACGAGCTCACGTCGGGCCAGATGACGGTCCAGCCCCGAGAGATCGGTACGATCACCATCCCCGTCGTGCCCGATCTCTGTCTGGAACCGCCCGAGGCGTTCTACCTGCGGTACGGAGTGACGCCGGGCGACCTCGGCCAGGGGCAGGCCACGATCACCATCCTGGACGACGACACTCGGCCCTGCTGAGCCTTACGCGATTCGCCGGATGATCAGGGCGTCGCCCTGGCCGCCGCCGCCGCACAGAGTGGCACCGCCGTACTCGACCCCCCGTCGGCGCATCTCGTAAGCCAGCGTCAGCACAAGCCGCGCGCCGGTGGCCCCGATCGGGTGGCCCAACGCCACGGCGCCCCCGTTCACGTTCACGATCCCCTCGTCGGCGCCGAGCATCCGGGTGGCGTTCAGGGACACCGACGCGAAGGCCTCGTTGATCTCGATCAGGCCCAGGTCGTGGACGTCCTTCCCCGCCTTCTTCAGCGCGTTCTGCAGGGCGATGGCCGGTACGGTGTGCAGGTAGGCGTAGCGCTCCGCGCACATCCCGTGGGCCACGATCTCCGCCAGGGGCTGCACCCCCAGCGATTCGGCCCGCTCGCGCTTCATCACCACCACGGCCGCGCCACCGTCGGAAATCTGCGAGGCGTTGCCGGCGGTGATGGTCCCGTCCTTCTGGAACACCGGGTTCAGCCTGCCCAGGGACTCGGTCGTCGTGCCCGCCCGGATCCCCTCGTCGGTCGAAACCACGACCGGATCGCCCTTCCGCTGCGGGATCTCCACGGCCACGACCTCCTCGGCCATCCGTCCCGACTCCCAGGCCTCGTGGGCTCGAAGATGCGAGCGGGCCGACCAGGCATCCTGGTCCTCCCGCGCCAGACCAAGCTCGCGGTTCACGTCGTCGGAGGAGTCGCCCATGTGCTTGTCGGTGAACGTCGACCACAGCCCGTCGTAGACCATGGTGTCGACCATCTCGACGTTGCCCATGCGGGCTCCCCACCGCGCCGAGGGCACCACGTATGGCGCCTGGGACATCGACTCCATCCCTCCGGCCACCACCACCTCGACCTCCCCGGCCCGGATCAGCTGGTCGGCCAGGGCGATGGCGTTCAGGCCTGACAAGCACACCTTGTTGATGGTGATGGAGGGGACCTCCTTCGGGATCCCGGCCTCGATGGCGGCCTGCCGTGACGTGATCTGGCCGGCCCCGGCCTGGAGCACCTGCCCCATGATCACGTAGTCGACCTGATCGGCCGGAACGCCGGACCGGGCCAGCGCCTCACTGATGGCGGCGGCCCCCAGCTTGACGGCGGGAACATCCTTGAATCCGCCCCCGAAACGCCCGATGGGGGTGCGGACGCCGTCGACGATGACGGACGTGGTCATGGCGAGCTCCTTCCGAATGGGTCCGAGGAGATGATCGGAACCATTCTACGATCAGCCCGGTGGGCGATCGCTACGAGACGGGATCGGGCTCCTCGTCCGGGCTGGCCGCCGAGTCCATCGCGATCAGGTCCACGACCGCTCGGCGGTCGGGCCACCCCGCGCCACGCTTGCCCATGGCGCCCCGGATGACCTCGAGGATGTCCTCTCCCACCAGCTCGTCCCGCTCGATGAGGGCGTCCCGGAGGGCCTCAAGGATGTCGCGATTCGTACCCAGCACCTCGAGGGCGCGCTCCTTCTGCGCCATCAGGATGGCGCCCGCCTCGAGCTTGGCATCGGCGTCGCCGAGCACCTTGCCCACCAGGTTCTTCTCGTTGACCGGCCCCTCGTTCACCGCTTCGAACGACAGGAGCGAGCGGCCCATCCCCAGGGCGCCGACCATGACGGCGGCCAGCGAAGTGGCGTGGGACAGGTCGCCGCTTGGGCCGCTGCTGCTCTCGCCGAAGTAGATCTCCTCCGCGGCCATCCCGGCCATAGCGATCGCGATCCCGGTCTCCAGCTCGGACCGTGACTGGGTGAACCGCTCCTCGAGGTCGGCGCGGGCGAGGAGGCCCAGGGCCCCCTGGCGCTTGATGATCGAAAGGACCTCCAGGCGCTGGAAGGTGCCGAGCAGATACGCCACCGTGGCGTGCCCGGCCTCGTGCGTGGCGATGACCCGGCGCTCGTGATCGGTGTACTTCACGGGCTGCTTCAGCCCCAGCTCCTGCCCGAGCTTCGCCTCGTACAGGTCGGGCAAAATCATGGCGTCCCTCCCGTGCCGCAGCGCGACCACCAGCGACTCGTCGAACAGGTTCTCGATCATGGCAGGCGTGTAGCCGAGCGTGTCGTGCGCGAGGCGGTCCCGGGTCACGTCCTCGTCGAGCTTCGGCGCGTGCGCCTTGCGGGCCAGGAAGAAGTCGATGAGGTCGCGCCGGGCCCGCTTGCTGGGCGGGTCGAAGTAGATGCGCCGGTCGAAGCGCCCCGGCCGCAGCAGCGCCGGATCCAGCGCGGAGGCCCGGTTCGTCGCCGCCACGACCAGGATGTTGTGGTACGTGGGATGGCCCGCCCGGAGGCGCCAGTGTGACGGAAGGTAGTTGTTGACCGACCCGACGAGCCGGCCCCACAGGCGATGCATCCGAGACGGCTCGTCGAAGGACTGCAGCTGGACCAGCAGCTCGTTCACGATCCCGGTTCCGCTGGACGGGCCCATGAACGGTGAAGACTTGCCGCCGGGAACCCCGGCCGGAGACATCGCCACGCCCCCTCGGTTCTCCCCGATGGTGTCGATCTCCTCGATGAAGCCGATGGCTCCGCCCTCCCGCAGGGCGGCCTTGCGAAGCCGCTTGAAGAACTTACGGATCCGAACGTTCGTCATGCCGAAGTAGACGTTCTGGAACTGCGACGACGAGGCGAAGAGGAAGGGAACATCGGCCTGCTTCGCCATCGCCTTGGCCAGGTAGGTCTTGCCGGTCCCAGGTGGACCTTCGAACAGGATCCCCCGTCGCGGGTTCCCACCCAGGCGTTCGCGGAACGTCTTGTAGGCGAGGAACACATCCAGCGTTCGCATCACCTCGTCGACCTGCCCATCCAGCCCGACCACCTGGTTCAGGCCGACCTCGATCTCCTCTGGCCGCACCAGGCGGTCGGGCGACCGGCCGGAGAGCAGCGGCAGGAGCATGACGACCGAGATCGCCCCGATGGCCAGGAGCAACATGACCTGGGGAAGCCAGAACTCAGCGCCGGGCGGCAATCCGGGGAGGGCCGACTTGCCCTGCAGGGTCTTGGAGCTGAGGTAGAAGGTCACCAGCCCGACCAGCACGATGGCCCGGACCAGGCGGATGCGGAGGGTCCGGTCGCGGATCCGCGCCACGTCGGCCCGCCCGGCCTTCACGAAGATCGACTCCGGGACGGACGCGGGGCCATAGCGGTCCGAAGCTTCGGCGGTCACCGGACTGTCGCGGTCGTCCTCCATGGGCCCCCTTCCACCACTTCCGAGGCGGGCTCGGAGCTGGGGGCATCGAGCAGGTTGCCGACCGGATGGGCGCCCGGGACTTGGTGCATCCTACCCCTCGCCCAGCCATTCAGTCATCCGACCTTCGGCCCGGGCCCTCAGCGTTGGTCCTAGTCGCGGCTGTTCCGAACGGACTGTTGTATGTTTGGCCCTCCAAACGATCCGCCTCGAGGAGGTCTCATCCGTGCCGCGAAAGAAGCAGGAACCGATCGACACCGAAACGGCCAAACGCATCGGTGGGCTGCTGCGGGGCCTTCGCCGGACGGCCGGCTATCGAGCAGTCAAGGACGCCGCCCAGCGACCCGGCTGCCCCGCGGCCCAGCAGACCATCTACGCGTACGAGCGGGGAGGCCTGGTCCCCTCGCTCAAGCAGTTCATGGAGCTCGTCGAGTTCTACGCGCTGAAGACGGCCGGGGCCCCCATGGAGGTGCGGTACCAGGCGGTCGCGGCCCTGGTCTCCGCCCTGACCACGCCCGCATACCACATCACCGAGGCGATGGACCTGATCGACCGGCTGCAGCCGCCTCCGGTGGCGGGGCGCCGGCGCCGCGCCCGCCAGTCCTGAGGGCGACGATGCCGGGCGACGCCCTGGGGTCGGTCGTGCTCGATATCGACCATGTGGGGATCGCGGTCCGCGACCTCGAAGCGGCTGTGGAGGAGTACCGGGCCAGCCTGGGGGTGGAGCCGGTGCATCGCGAACGGGTCGAGGACCAGGGGGTCGAGGAGGTCCTGTTCCCGGTGGGGACCTCCTACGTGCAGCTCCTCACGGCCACCGGCCCCGACACGCCCGTGGGCAGGTTCCTCGAACGCCGGGGCGAGGGCGTCCACCACGTCGGCTACCGGGTGGCCGACGTGGCCGCGGCGCTGGAGCGGCTTCGGACCGCGGGTGTCCCGCTGGTCGACGAGGCGCCCAGGCCGGGATCGCGCGGAACGACGGTCGCGTTCGTGCATCCCAAGGGCTTCCGCGGCGTGCTGGTCGAGCTGGTCCAGGAGGGCTAGGCGGCCCAGACCGCGTCCTCGAGCGGGAACCCCTGGTCGTCCGGCCGCGAGGGGAGCCGGCGACCGATCCGGGTGAGCTCGATCGGCCGGGCGCGTCCGGTGGTGTCGATGGCCACTGCGCGGCCTTCGCAGGCCGAGTACAGGAGCCATGGCCCGTGCCACGACATCCGGGCCACGTGCGCGCACGGCGCCATGTACATCCTGCCCCCGTACAGCAGCGTCCCCCGCGCTGCGCCCTCGGGGAGGGCATAGACGCCCTCCCATCCCTTCCAGCCCTTCGGCCCCGGCGTGTAGTCCCAGCGGGTCACCACGAAGACCACCGTCTCGCTGTCCGGCTCAACCCCGAGCCCATCGGGCGGGGCGCCCACCCAACCCCACCCCCCCTTGGGGAGGGTGAACGAGGCGGAGGCCTCGACCCGCCCGGCTGACGTCAGGACGGCGATCCGGTTCGGCGCCACCATGACGATCCGCCCGTCGGCGAGCCGTCCGAGCGTGGGGATCATGGCCTCGGGCCGGAGGTGGAAACCGAGGGCCCGGACGTCGGCGATCGCCGTCTGACCGGATCCATCGAGGCGCTCGAGCCGGCCCGCCTTCGTCACGAACAGGACGGCCCCGGTCCACGGAGACCAGGGGCCGAACGAGCGCACGCCGGGAGCCACGACCACCGGGCGGGTTCCGTCGGGACCTCGCACCACCAGGTCGGCGTGGCTGCCGTCGGGGCGCCACCTCGAGGTCACCAGCCGTCCGGAGGAGAGCCAGCCCACGGGTTCCTCGTTGTGCCCGACCACCCGCTCGGGCGCTCGGGGACCGGCGACGTACAGGACCGAGCCATTCCTCTTCGAGATCGAGAAAGCCACCCCATTCGATCCGAAGGCTGCGGACCCCACGTCCTCGAGGGGGTACGCCATCCGACTCGACCGCCAGACCACCGAGCCTCCTCGGACGATCAGGAGGTGTCCGCCGCGGACGACCATGCGACCGCCTCCGGCCACCGGGACCCTGGAGCGTTGGACGAGGGGCTTTCCGATCCTCCTCACGCTCCCGTCCGTCCCTTCGAAGTACCGCCCGCAACCCGTGGTGAGGATCACGGGCCAGGGAAGCCGGGGCCCTCCCTGCGGCGGTGGACGATCGCACGCAGAACGGGTCGCCGCCGGGGCGGCGGATGCGAAAAGGGCTGGCGCCGGAGAAGATGCCGGACCCGTCGCGGCCGGGACCGTGCGGCGCTCGCTCCCCCCTCCATGACCGGCCCACGCCACCCCGGAGCAGGCCAGGGCGAAGACGGTGCCGACCACGATCTCCGCGCGCCGCTCCGGCCCCAGCACGCCCGGTAAGACGGCCCGGGCGGTCCCTCGGTTCGCGGCCGTGGTGAAATACGAGCCGTGGTCGACTTCACCATCCCGGCCGAGTTGGACGAGATCCGGCTCCGGGTCCGCGCGTTCGTCAACGACGTCGTGCTTCCCGTCGAGCCGGAGGTTGACGAGGGCAACTTCGACGCGCGCCTGAACGAGCTCCGCGACCGGGCCAGGGAGGCGGGGCTCTGGAACCCCCACCTGCCGCCGGAGTGGGGCGGTCTGGGGCTGGGAGCGCTGGGGATGGCCCTGGTGTCCCAGGAGCTCGGGGTCTCGGGCCTGGCGTCGCTGGCCCTGAACTGCATGGCGCCCGACGAGGGCAACATGCACCTGCTGCTCCACGCCGCGAACGAAGCCCAGAAGGAACGGTACCTGCGGCCGCTGGCGGACGGGCTGGTCCGGTCGTGCTTCGCCATGACCGAGAAGGACGTGGCTTCGTCCGACCCGACGCTCCTTCGGACCAGGGCCGAGCCCGACGGGGACGGGTGGGTCATCAACGGGGAGAAGTGGTTCATCACCGGGGCCAACGGGGCGGCCTTCGCCATCGTGGTGGCCAGCACCGGACCGGACGAGCGGGCCGACCCGCGCAAGCGCTACTCGCTCTTGCTGGTGGACGGCGACAACCCCGGCTGGCAGGTGCTCCGCGAGATCCCGGTCATGGGGACCCACGGGCCGGGCGGGCACTGCGAGGTTCGACTGGCGGACTGCCGGGTGGGGCCGGAGGCGATGCTCGGGGGCCGGGGTGAAGGGTTCTCGCTAGCCCAGGTCCGCCTGGGACCGGCCCGGCTGGCCCACGCCATGCGCTGGATCGGGGTGGCCCAGCGGGCCCTGGACGTCGCCACCGAGCGCGCCTTGAAGCGGGAGGCGTTCGGCAAGGAGCTCATCCGGCACGAGGCGGTGGCCTGGATGCTGGCCGACTCGGCGATGGATTTGTACGCGTCGCGCCTGATGGTCCTGCATTCGGCGTGGAAGATCGAGACCGCCCAAGATTTCAAGCAGGAGGTGGCCTTCGTCAAAACGTTCGTGTCCGAGGTGCTCGGGCGGGTGGTCGACCGGGCCATCCAGATCTGCGGCTCGCTCGGCTACTCGACCGACCTGCCGCTGGAGCGCTACTACCGGGACGCCCGTGCCGCGCGGATCTACGACGGCCCGTCGGAGGTCCACCGGATGGTGATCGCCCGCAACCTGGCGAAGGCCATGGTGGCCGAGGGAACCACCTCCGGCGCCACCGGCGGCCTGGCCTGACGACCTTGGCGGAGGCTTCGGCGGGCCGGCCATACCGCGCGCTGCTGGTCGACTACGGCGGGGTCCTGACCACGTCGGTGACCACGAGCTTCGCCGCGTTCTGCGTGGCGAACGGGGTCAGCCCGGAGAGGATGAAGGCGCTGATGGGGGCGGCCTACGGCTCGGACCCGGCCTCGGCGGGACCTGACGCCGAGCTCATCCCGAGCATGGAGACCGGAACGCTGCCGGCCGACGAGTTCGATCGCCGGCTCGCCGTCATCCTGTCCGAGGGACTGGCCGAACCGCTCGATCCCACGGACCTCACCGCCAGGATGCTGGCCCAGATCACGCCCGACGAACGGACGATCGAAGCCGTCCGGATCGCTCGCGGCCACGGGGTGAAGACGGCGCTGGTCTCGAACACGTGGAGCCTGGAGGCGTCTCCCTCGGCGTCGCTGGACATTTTCGACGTGCGGGTGCTCTCGGGCCAGGAGGGGGTTCGGAAACCCCAGCCCGAGATCTACCTCCGGGCCGCGGCCAGGCTCGGCGTCGAACCCAACGGATGCGTGTTCGTCGACGACCTGCCGTCCAACGTCGAGGGCGCCCGGGCGGCGGGCATGACGGGGGTCCTGCACCGGGACGCCGCCATCACCATCCCGAGACTGGAGGAGCTGTTCGGCCTGTCGCTCTCGGGCTGATCTCAGCGACGCTGGACGGCGTCGAGCGTCGCGCGCATCTGCTCGAGGTGGAGGAGCCCGTAGCCCGCGATTTCGCGCGACAGTCTCCCAGATGGCGACGGCGAGGCAGCGACCCCTTCAGTCGGGCAGGTCGGTCAGGCCCTCCCGTGGCGCCCCGACCAGGGCCGCCATGTTCCCCTCGGGGTGCTGGTTCTCCGACATGAGCTGGTGGGCCGTCCCGATCTCGGCGAAGCCGAAGGTCCTGGAAAGGCAGGGGTCCACCCGGCCTTCCATCACCAGCCGGTTGAACGCCGCCGACTGCTCGTCGTTGGCGAAATGCGAGCCCTGGAACCGCTTCTGCCGCATCCACAGGTACCGGAGGTCGGCCACGGCGCTGTAGCCGGTGGTGCCGGCGCAGATCACGATCATGCCTCCGGTGTCGCACACGAAGATGGAGGTCGGGATGGTGTCCTCGCCGGGGTGTTCGAACACGATCCGGGGGCTCCGCTTCTCGCCCAGCGCGGTCCAGAACGACTTGCCGAAGGCCTTCGCCCCCTCGAACCAGTCCGCGTAGGCCTTCGTATTGGTCCAGTGCGGCGGAAGGCCCCAATGCGTGAACTCCTTGCGGTTGACCACGCCCACCGCCCCCAGCTTCAGGCAGAACTCCGCCTTGTCCTCGGACGAGACCACGGCAACGGCCCGGCCACCCATCTCCCGCACGATCTGGATGGCCATGGAACCCAGTCCCCCGGCCCCGCCCCAGACCAGCACGGGGTCCCCCTCCTGGACAACGTTCGGAGGCCAGCCCATGAGCATCCGGTAGGCGGTGGCCCCGACCAGCGTGGGCGCCGCGGCCTGCTCCCACGTGAGGTGCGGCGCCTTCGGCAGGCACTGGTGGGCCTGGACCTTCGTGAACTGGGCGAAGGAGCCCCAGTTCGACTCGTAGCCCCAGATCCGGTACGAGTCCGCGAACCCCGGGTCGCCACCCGATGCCACGAGGGGATCGGCGGCGTCCCACTGCCCGCAGTGGATCACGACATGATCCCCCACCCTCAGGTTCGCGACGCCGTCCCCAACGGCCCACACCACGCCCGAGGCGTCGCTCCCGCCGATGTGGAAGTCGTCGGGCTCCCCGAAGCGCGCGTGGACCTTGGTCACGTCGACCGGGATCCCCTTCGCCGCCCACACGTTGTTGTAGTTGATGCCCGCGGCCATGACCAGGACCAGGACCTCGCCCTGGCCGGGGAGCGGGGTGTCGATCGCCTCGACCTGGAACGCCTCTTGGGGCTCCCCGAACCCCTCCGGGCGGATCACCTGGGCGTGCATCTTCGGCGGGACCTCGCCGAGGGGTGGGACCCGCCCCACCTCGTAGAGCTCCTTCGCGGACATGGCCGGCCTCCTTGCCTTGTTCCCGGTGGTTCCCGCAGCCCAACCGGATGAAACCTACCGAGCGGTAGGTAATGTCTGAGGAGACTGTAGCCCGGAGGCGGGGCTCCGGCAACCGGCGGTCACCGGTCCTCGCCCTCTGCCGGCTGGAGCGCCGGACATGACTCCCGGCGAGGGCACCTTGCGCAGTGCGGACCGGGGCGAAGCTCGGCACGACCGCCGGTCGACACCTGGGCGGCGGTTCGGACCGCGGCGACCACCCGGTCGGCGGCGCGGTCGAGGGTTTCCTCGGTGACCAGCTCGGCCTGGGCAGAGCCCGACCCCAGGAACAATGTGGCGACCCGGTACGGCGGGGCCCCGTACCGGAGCGTGTACAGCAGCGCGTACAGCCGCATGTCCTCGGCGTGATCCGGCCACGCCCTGCCGGTCTTCAGGTCGATCAGGACCCGGGTCCCCCGGGCCGGGTCCGGTCGGTTCAGCATGAGGTCGACCTTTCCCACCACGGTGACCGCCCCGCCGCCGAAGGCCGCTTCGAGCCAGTGCTCGCAGACCGGGGCGATGGCCCTCCGCAGGATATGGAACGGAGGGAAGCTGGCCCGAAAGGAATCGAGGGTCTGGATCGTCCGCATGAGCAGCTCGTCGCGATCAGGATCGTCGAGCCCGGCCCAGTACGGCCCGAACTGGCGGTCGCCGGCCAGCGCGCCGGCGGCGCGATCCGCCACCTCGTGGGGATCGGCCGGCTCGCGGCTCCCGATCTCGAGCTCGATGGCCTTGTGGACCAGGGTGCCCTGGGCGCTGCGGGGCCCGTACACGAACGGCGGAGCCTCCCCGGCCAGAACCGAGGCGAACAGCCCCTGGCACCGTTCCAGGTCGTTCAGGCGCTCCTTCCATAGCCGGAGCGGCACGGCCGGGAGGAACGGCTCGATGTCCCGTTCGATCCGGAGACGAAGCCGCTCCTCGAGGCCGGGCGGGAAGACCGTTCCCTCCCCGACGGCCACGAGGTCCCGGAGGGTCCGTGCCTGGACCGAGGTGAGTTCCACGGAGGGTAAGGTACGGGCGGCCACCGACACAGCCCCCCCACCGCGAAGGAGGACCGGATGAAGACGTATCCGTCGGACGACGGAAAGGCCGCGTTCGTGAGCCTGGCCCGGGGCGAGGACCTGATGGAGGGCCTGAACCGCGGGGTCGCGGAGCTCGGGGTCCGGGCGGCCACGCTCCAGGTGATCGGGGGCCTGGAGGAGGCAGTGGTCGGATACTTCGACCCCGAGACGGCCGAATACCGGCCCACCCGGACCGGGCACGTGGAGATCTGCGCCGGCCTGGGCAACGTGTCGATGCGGGACGGGGAGCCGTTCATCCACCTGCACCTGGTGGTGTCCGGGCCGGACGGCGCGGCGCTCGGCGGCCACGCGATGGAGGGTTGCCGAGCGTACGTGGTGGAAGCCTACTTCCGTAAGCTCGACGGTCCCTCTCCCGAACGGCAGCAGGTCGAGGGGATGACGCTGAAGGTCTGGCCCGGCGCCTAGCGCCCGGGCGAATCGGGGAGCCCCGGGCCCGAGGGCAGGCTAGACTCGCCGCAACGATGGCCGAGACCAGGCAACGGCGAGATCGGGCGGGAGCCGAGGCCGAACCCGAACCGCAGCGACCCGAGCCTCAGGAGGCGGCGGTGCAGAGGCGCGACGGCGCACCGGATGGCGGCGGGGCCGACCGCGCCGCCCGTCCACGCAAGCACACCAGCGAGGAACGCATCGGCGACCTTCGCGACATGCAGGCCGAAGCCCATGCCGGCGGGGGCGCCGAGGCCATCGAGCGCCAGCACGCCCGGGGCAAGCTCTCGGCTCGCGAGCGGCTCGAGCTCCTGCTGGACCCGGGCTCGTTCGTGGAGACCGACATGCTGGTGCGCCACCGGCTGGGAACGTTCGGGCTGGACCGGTCTCGCCCGTACACCGACGGCGTGGTGACCGGGTGGGGAGCGATCGATGGTCGCAAGGTCTTCGTGT
The DNA here is from genome assembly GCA_036395815.1 of Actinomycetota bacterium. GTDB lineage: Bacteria > Actinomycetota > UBA4738 > UBA4738 > UBA4738 > DASWCX01. The sequence continues at coordinate 14,182 of DASWCX010000115.1, forward strand.
TCAGCCAGGACTTCACGGTGTTCGGGGGCTCGCTCGGCGAGGCCTTCGCCGAGAAGGTGTGCAAGATCATGGACCTGGCCGCCTCCGTTGGGGCGCCGGTCATCGGCATCAACGACTCGGGCGGGGCGCGGATCCAGGAGGGCGCCGCCTCGCTGGCGGGCTACGGCTACATCTTCGACCGCAACGTCCGGGCCAGCGGGGTGATCCCCCAGATCAGCGTGATCATGGGTCCCTGCGCGGGCGGCGCGGTGTACTCCCCGGCCATCACCGACTTCGTGTTCATGGTCAAGGAGACGTCCCACATGTTCATCACCGGGCCGGACGTGATCAAGGCCGTGACCAGCGAGGACGTCACGTTCGAGGAGCTGGGCGGGGCCATGACCCACGCCACCCGCTCGGGCATGGCGAGCTTCGTGGCCGAGGACGAGCAGGACTGCCTGGCCCAGGTCCGGTACCTCCTGTCGTTCCTTCCGTCGAACAACCTGGAGGACCCCCCCACCTACGCCTCCGCCGACGAACCCGACCGCCGCGACGAGTCGCTCAACACGATCGTTCCGGACTCCCCGAAGCAGCCCTACGACATGAAGGACGTGATCCGCAAGGTCTTCGACGGGGGCGAGTTCTTCGAGGTCTTCCCCCTGTGGGCCATGAACATCGTGATCGGGTTCGCCCGGCTCGACGGCCAGACGGTGGGGATCGTGGCGAACCAGCCGAAGGTCCTGGCCGGCACGCTCGATTTCGACTCGAGCGAGAAGGCGGCCCGGTTCATCCGATTCTGCGACGCGTTCAACATCCCGCTGGTCTGCTTCGAGGACGTTCCCGGGTTCCTCCCCGGCACCGCGCAGGAATACGGGGGGATCATCCGGCGTGGGGCGAAGCTCCTGTACGCGTTCAGCGAGGCCACGGTGCCGAAGATGACCGTGATCACCCGCAAGGCCTACGGCGGAGCGTACGTGGTCATGAACTCGAAGCACCTCCGGGCGGACGTGTGCCTGGCCTGGCCCACCGCGGAGATCGCAGTGATGGGCTCCGAGGGCGCGGTGAACGTGATCTTCCGAAGGGAGATCAAGGCGGCCCCGGACCCCGCCGCCAAGCGGACCGAGCTCATCTCGAAGTACGAGGACCAGTTCAACACCCCGTACCTGGCCGCCGAGCGCGGGTACGTCGACGACGTGATCGAGCCCGCGGAGACACGGTGGAGGCTGATCCAGTCACTGCGGATGCTGCGGACGAAGCGCGAGCAGGTGCCTCCACGCAAGCACGGGAACATCCCCCTGTAGCGCTCATGCCTCGGTTCGAGCTCCCGCTGGATCTGCCCCCGGAGGAACGACGGGCCGTCGTGGCCGCGCTCGAGCGCTACCTCGGCACGGCGAGCGTCCGGCCCAGCCCGTGGGCCCTGGCGGGGAGGGCGGAGGGGCTGGGTCTCGGCGCCTTGCAGATCCGGTACCAGTCGCCTCACCCGTGGACGGAGATCCGCCTGAACCCGTACACGCGGCGAGGGACCGACCCCCGGATGGGTCGGGGCGACAGCAGGTAGCGGCTGGACGCGCATGACGTCGCTCGCGTTCCTGATCGACCAGCTGTTCTCACCCGCCCCCGGCGGGATGGGCACCTATGTCCGGGAGCTGGTCCCGGCGATGGTCAGAGCCGACCCCTCGTTGGAGATCCGGCTGTTCCACTCGAGGTTCGACCAGGCCGAACCCGAGCTGTGGACCCGGCGGTTCGGCGTCGAGTCCCTCCCGCGCGAAGCCCGCCGCCTGTACCCGTCGTGGGCCCTCCTGGCCCGGCCGGCCCTCCCGGAGTCGATCGCGTCGGCCAGCCTGCTCCACAGCCCGGTACCGGCGGCCGTGCCCCCGGCTCGAACGGGGCAACGACTGGTCGTGACCATCCACGACGTGGCCTTCCTGGCCCATCCGGAGGTGTTTCCGCCGGTCTGGCGGCTGATGTACCGCGCCGGCCTCCGCGCCGCGGTGCGCCGGGCCGACGCCCTCATCGCCCCCTCCCGGCACACGGCCGAGGACCTGGTGCGGCGGACGAAGGTCCCCTCCGACCGGGTCCACGTGGTGCCGCTGGCTCCCTTCCCTTCTTCCCCGGGCCCGAGCGTGGAGAAGGTTCTGGCCCGGTTCAAGATCCGGCAACCGTACGTGCTGTTCGCCGGGACGCTCGAGCCGAGGAAGAACCTGGTCCGGCTGGTTCGGGCCTACCGGCGGATGGCTGGGCGGGGCTCGGCCCACGGCCTGGTGCTGGCCGGCCCCATCGGCTGGCAGCCCCAGCCGCTGATGCGCGAGGTGGCCCAGGAGGGACCGGGCGAGGTGCTGATGGTGGGGAAGGTGTCGCCCGCCGACCTCGATGCCCTGTACCGGGGCGCAGACGCGTTCGCCTATCCCTCGCTCTACGAGGGTTTCGGCCTGCCGGTCCTCGAGGCCATGGCGCGGGGGGTCCCGTGCGTGGTCTCGACCTCGTCGTCGCTCCCCGAGGTGGCGGGCGAGGCCGCCCTCCCGGTCGATCCCCTGTCGGTGGGCGCGCTGGCCGAGGCCATGGAGCGGCTGACCACGGACCCGGGGCTGGCCACGCGGCTCCGGCAGGCCGGACTGGAGCGGGCGGCCAGGTTCAGCTGGGACCAGACGGCCCGATGGACCCTCGACGTCTACAAGTCGTTGGGCTGAGGCCGGCTGCCCGTGAAGGTCTCCCTGATCGCCACGGTGAAGGACGCCGGCCCGGCCATCCACGAGTTCCTGGCCTCCCTCGACGCCCAGACCCGGCCGCCGGACGAGATCGTCGTCGTCGACGGGGGGTCGACGGACGGAACGCTCGAGGCGCTGCGATCTGCGGACGGGATCACGGTGATCTCCGAGCCCGGGGCGAACATCGGCCGAGGACGCAACGTGGCGGTCCGGGCCGCAACCCACGACGTCCTCGCGGTCACCGACGCCGACTGCCGGCTGGCGCCCGACTGGCTGGAGCGGATCGTCCGCCCGTTGGAGGGCGGCGCCGACGTGGTCGCCGGCGCCTACCGTCCGGTGGCTCGTTCGGTCTGGCAGGCCGCCGCGGCCGCGCACATCCCGGAGCCCGAGGAGCTTCGTCCGGGGTGGCTCCCCTCCTCCCGGTCGCTGGCGTTCCGAAGGGAGGCCTTCGACGCCGCGGGGGGGTATCCCGAGTGGCTCGAGATCGGCGAGGACATGTACCTGAACCATCGGTGGCTCGAGCTGGACGTCCGGATGGAGCTGGCTCCCGGCGCGGTCGCACACTGGCGGGTCCGGCCGACCCTGGCCGCCACGTGGCGCCAGTACGCGAGGTACGCGGAGGGCGACGCCCTGGCCGGGATGTACACGGGCCGGCACCTGTTGCGGTTCGCCACGTACCTCGGCGCGCTGCTCACCGTGGAGTCACGCCGCGGGTGGCTGCTTGTGGTGGCGGGGGCGGCCGGCGTCGCGTACACAGCCCGTCCGGTGGCGCGAACGCTCCGCCGTCTCCCCGAAGGATCCGCCGAACGAGCGAAGGCCATGGCCGCCGTCCCCGCCATGATGGCCTTCATCGACGGCGCGAAGATGTGGGGCTACCTCCGGGGGCTGGCCCGCCGGAAGCGGTGACCGAACGGTTACGTGGGAGCCTGGCCCCGGTCACCGGGGCCGTTCAAGCTTGGGGCATGATCCCGGCACGGATGCGGATGCCCCACGCGCGGCGGTTGCTGATCGCGGCGGTGGGCCTGGGCCTCCTGGCGGCGGCGTGCGGCCCCGACCCGGCCGGGCGGCAGTCCCGAACCGTCCCGCCAGGGCCCGTCGCCGACCGCCCCACGGCGAGCCCGCCCCAGAGCAGCCCATCCCGACCGCCGGAGGCCTCGTCGACCACACCCGCTCCGGCTCCACCACGGTTCCACGGCTCCAGCGCGGTCATCGACGGCGCGACCCGGGCCAGCATGGCGGCCTCCTGGCACGAGGGCTGCCCGGTTCCGATCGAGGACCTCCGCCTGCTCACGATGGACTTCTGGGGGTTCGACGGCCGCATCCACCGGGGCGAGATGGTGATCAATGCAAAGGTGGCGTCCGACGTCCTGACGGTCTTCGGCCAGCTGTTCGACGCTCGGTTCCCCATCCAGCGCATGGAGCTGGTGGACGCCTACGGCGGCGATGACGACCGCTCGATGGCGGCGAACAACACCTCGGCCTTCAACTGCCGCTCGGCCACCGGGCATCCGGGCGTGTGGTCCGAGCACTCGTACGGCTGGGCCATCGACATCGACCCCATCCAGAATCCATATGTCTCGAGCGGCGGCACGGTCTCCCCGCCCACCGGGAGCGCCTACGCGAATCG
>DASWCX010000116.1:0-11829 GCA_036395815.1 Actinomycetota bacterium
CTCGCAGCCAGCCCATCAGGCCTTCAGTGAATGGGTCTTCGCGCGGGAGTGCGAGGTGATCCGGGTGGACTATCCCCTGGACCTTCGCAGCCTCATGCGGGGGTAGCGAGCGCGCTACGGAAGCCCCGAAGGATCCGTAGCAGCCCGTCGACGTCGTCCGGCTCCATCGGGACGGCGATGAAGGATCCGGGGGCGGTCCCGATGAGCGCGCCGGCCAGCGTCTGCAGCCGAAGCGTCCATCGCCGCTCATCGGGCGACCAGGTCAGCCGGAGGTCCTGGATGCCGGTCATGGTCGTCGCCCCCGCCACGAGCCCGGCCTCCGCGAATCGCCCGGCCCAGGGTCCCGAGGCCACCGGGCCGGTCAGGCGAGGGGAGCCTCGGAGCCGCGGGAGGTGCAACCGGAGCGACGTCGGCGCGGGCGGGCCCGGGCCCTCGCGAGCCGCTGTGATCACCAGCGGCCAGGTTCGGGAGAACAGCCGCCCATCCCGGACCAGGAAGAGCTCGACGTCGGGGAGCCCGGGATCCTCGCTCTCCAGCCGAGCTCGGCCCGACGAAGGAGGGAACGCCACTCGGAAGGAAGGGGCGAGCGCCGCCGCCGCCCGTACGACGGCCTCGACAGGGGACACGGGGGAGCCAAAGGGGTGACGCGCGTTCACGTGGTGAGTATCGGCCCCGGAGGGGCGCGCGGGCTGCGGAAGCTGCCGGGCCGGGTGCTAATGTACGCTGGCGGACACTCGAGGGAGGCCCGCCCAGACACATGCCCGAGGATTTCCAAGCGCTCGCGGCGCAATCGGCCGACATGAGCACCGTCGCCACCGCCGACGGGGTGTACCGCTACGTTTCGCCGGCCTCCCGCCGGCTCTTCGGATGGGATCCACACGAGCTCCAGGGCCGCCGCGAGGAAGAGTTCGTACACCCCGACGATCTTCCGCCCCTGCGAGCCGCCGAGGAGTCCGCCCACGCGCCGGACGTTGTCTTCGTGACGTCGTTCCGATTCCGGCGGAAGGACGGGGCCTATCGCTGGGCCGAGGCGACGTCCCGCCGGGTCGAAGCTCGAGGGTCGACGTTCGTCGTTTCGACGGTTCGCGACATCACCGAACGTCAGAAGTCCGATGTAGCGCTGCAGCGCCGGGCCACGACCGATCCACTCACCGGCGTGGCCAACCGCGCCGTCCTGATGGACAGGCTGGGTCAGGCCATCCGCAGGCAGGACCGGGGACGAGGGGTCCTGGCCGTTCTGTACCTCGATCTCGACCGGTTCAAGGTCATCAACGATTCGCTCGGGCATCGGGTGGGAGACGAGGTGCTCAGCGCCATGGCGCAGCGGGTCCTCGGGTTCGTCCGGGCATCCGACACGCTGGCCCGGGTGGGGGGCGACGAGTTCGTCCTCCTCGCCGAGGACGTCGTCGACGAGCAGGCGGTGGTGGCTCTGGGCAACCGCATCGTCCAGGCCGGCCGAAAGCCCTTCCTGGTGGGCGACCAGGAGTTTGTCTGCACCACCAGCGTCGGCATCGCCATCGGCAGCGATTCGCACCGCACCCCCGAGAGCCTGCTCCACGAGGCGGACCTCGCGATGTTCCGGGCGAAGGATCGCGGCAGGGACCGGGCGGAGGTCTTCGACGAGGACCTGCGGACGAGGGCGGTCGGACGGCTGGCCACCGAGCGGATGCTGCGGCGGGCGCTCGACGAGCAGCGCCTCCGGGTCGAATACCAACCGATCATCGACCTCCGGACGGGCCGCGCCACCAGCGCCGAGGCCTTGGTGAGGATCGTGGATCCCGACGTCGGTCTGCTCCAGCCGGACTCGTTCCTGGAGGTGGCCGAGGAGACGGGGCTGCTGCTCACCATGGATGAGCGAGTCTTCGCCGAAGCCGTTCGACAGGCCGCCGCCTGGCGGGCGCGATTCGCGGGCTCGGGCTTCTCGGGGGTCAGCGTGAACATCACCAGCGGGCACCTGGCCGACGCGGGGTTCGCCAAGAGCGTCGTCGACGCCCTCGACGAACACGACCTTCCCCACGACCACCTTCAGGTCGAGCTGACGGAGCGCGTCCTCATGGAAGCATCCGACTCGGCCATCACGGGCTTGCGAGCCCTTCGCGACGCCGGGGTGCCGGTGGGGCTGGACGACTTCGGGACGGGCTTCTCCTCGCTCGCCTACCTCAGGCAGTTCCCCCTCGACTTCGTGAAGATCGACCGGTCGTTCCTGGGCGGGGCAGCGGCCGCCGTCGACAACGACGCCATCGTGGCGGCCATCGTGGGCCTGTCCCACGCGCTCGGTCTCGCGGTGGTCGCCGAGGGCGTCGAGACGCAGCGCCAGCTGGAGTCCCTGGTCTCGCTGGAATGTGATCGAGCCCAGGGCTTCCTGCTCGCCCGCCCCGGACCGCCTGAGGCCGTGGACGAGCTCGTCAGGTCTGGGCCCGCCGTCACCCGCTGAGGCCGTTCGAACGATCGCGGTCAACCCTCGACCGGCGTCCGCGCTAGACTCTCGGCGGCTCGGCGGGCGTCCGTCTTCGAGCCGGGTCGTTCCTCTGTCCGGACCGGGAGGGGGGCCATGATAGAGTCCGACGCGCCGGCGGCGTCGCTCACGCAGGCACCGGAGATCGACGCATCACTGCTGCGGGAGCTGGTGGCCCACCTCCGGGAGACCCGAGCACATCTTCGGGAGGAGTGGGTCCGGAGGATCACCGAGGGACAGCTGCTGGGGGCGATGACGCCCGAGGAGATCTTCTCGGAGGTCACCGCCGTCTACAACAACTACGTCGACGCGCTGGAGACGGGGAGCGTCGAGACACTCCAGGCCTACGCTCGCGATCTGTCCGAGCGCATCATCCCCAGGGGAGTCGAGACCCACGAGGTCCTGGGGATCGTCTTGCTCCTCCGTGACGTGCTGGCCCGGTCGCTGTTCGAGAAGTACCAGGCCGACCACGAGCTGTTGAACCGGATCCTGGACGCCTACGAGCCCGCGGCCAACCGGATCGCGGTGACGGTGGGGGTGAGCTTCGTCGCGGAGCGCGAGCGGGTCATCCGCCAGCAGCAGGAGGCCATCCGGGAACTGTCCACGCCGGTCCTCCAGGTGCGTGAACGGCTGCTCATCCTCCCGATGATCGGCGCACTGGACTCCCTGCGGGCCCGACAGCTGACCGAGCAGCTCCTGACCGCCATCCGGACCAACCGGGCCAGGGTGGTGGTCATCGACATCACCGGAGTTCCGACCATCGACCTCACCGTGGCCAACCACCTGGTGCAGACCGTCAGAGCCTCGCGGCTCATGGGCGCGGACGTCATCATCACCGGCCTGTCGTCGGAGATCGCCCAGACGCTGGTAACCCTCGGCGTGGAGCTCGGCACGGTGAAGACCGCGGGCGACCTTCAGGGGGGGATCGAGGAGGCCGAGCGTCTGCTGGGCCACGAGGTCAGTCGAGCAGGAGAGTCGGCGCGAACCATTGAACGATAGGCGGATGCTTCCGGGATGCCTGTTTCCATCCTCAAGCAGGGCGCGTACCTGATCGCGAGCATCCAATCGGCACTCACCGATACCGAGGTCCTCCAGCTGCAGGACGATCTCGCCGAGCAGGTCGGCCGGTACCGGTCGCGCGGAGTGATCCTCGACGTGAGCGGTCTCGACGTCATCGACTCGTTCGCCTCAAGGGCCCTCCACGGCATCGCCATCACGACGAAGCTGAGGGGGGCCGACGCCGTGATCGTCGGGATCCGCCCGGACGTTGCCTTCGCCATCGTCCAGCTCGGGCTGGGGCTCGAGGGGGTCCACACCGCGCTGGACCTGGAGGAGGGCCTCGACCTGCTCAACCGGCGGATCAGGGGAACGGACGGCAATGGAGGGTGAGTCCCGGATCGCCATCGCCTCGGACGCCGATCTGGTCTTCGCTCGCCAGAAGGGGCGGGAGCTCGCGGCGGGGTTGGGCTTCTCGCGATCCGACGCCACGCTGATCGCCACCGCGATCTCGGAGGTGGCTCGAAACATCCTTGCGTACGCCGGCACGGGCGAGATCGCTCTTTCGGGGATCCACCAGAACGGGAGGAACGGTGTGGTGGTCACCGCGCTCGATTCGGGCCCGGGGATCGCCGACGTCGAGGCGGCCATGGAGGAAGGGTTCAGCACTGCCGGTGGCTTCGGCATGGGCCTGCCGGGGGCCCGTCGCCTGATGGACGAGTTCGTGATCCTGTCGGAGCCCGGCAGGGGCACGACCGTCACCATGACGAAGTGGACGCGACTTGTCTGACGGCCACCCGTCGCTGGAGTGGGGGGTGGCGACCCGGACGCTCTCAGGGGAGACCGAGTCCGGGGACCTGTCCGTGGTGGCGTCGTTCCCCAGCGGTGCCCTGGCTGCCGCCGTCGACGGACTCGGGCACGGGCCCGAGGCGGCCCGCGCGGCGAGGGTGGCCGTGGAGATCCTGGAACGGTTCGCCTCGGAGCCCCTCCCTCGCCTGGTCGAGCGGTCGCACGACGCGTTGGCGGAAACGCGCGGCGCGGTCATGAGCCTGGCCCGATTCGACGTGCCCCAGAGCAGGATGACGTGGTTGGGGGTGGGGAACGTGGAGGCGACGCTGCTCCGTGCCGGTGGGGAGGAGGCGATCTCGTGCCGGGCCGACGGCGGGATCGTGGGCTACAGGCTGCCGCCCCTTCGTCCGGCCACACTCCCCGTGGGCCGGGGCGACCTCCTGGTGTTCACCACCGACGGGATCCGGGCCGGTTTCGCCCGGGCCTCCGGCCTGAACGGGACGCCCGAAGAGCTCGCTGGCCAGATCCTCGCCGAGGGCAACAAGGGGACCGACGACGCGCTGGCTCTCGTGGTCCGGTATCTGGGCGAAGGCCCGTGACGCCGGTGCCCGCGCCCGGGCCCTTGCAGGAGGCGTATGCGTCGGCGTTCGCCGAGTACCTGGCGTCCGGCGGTGAGCCCGCCCTCCGCACAGCCTACGAGTTGGGCCGTGAGGCCGTTCGACAGCAGCTCAGCGTGCTGGAGTTGGCGGCCGTGCACCACAGGGCCCTGGCCTCCGCACTCGACCGGCCCCTCGCGCGGTCCGAGATAGAGGGGGTGACGCGGGTGGCCACGGAATTCCTCCTGGAGAGTCTTTCCGCGTTCGAGATGGTGCAGCGGGGCTTCTGGGAGGCCACCGAGACAGCCCGGCTCGAGAAGGAGCATGTCGGGCGGTTGCGCCGGCTGGCCGAGGCTTCGCTGTCCATCAACTCGACGCTGTCGCTGCAGGGGATCACGCAGGTTCTTGCGGATCGAGCCCGAGAGGTGATTGGCGTCCAATGCAGCCTGGCTCAGGTGGCGGCCGACCCGCGCCAGGTCGTGGAGGCGATCTCCTGCGCCACCGAAGTCCCATGGCGCGAGCTGGCGGCCAAGGTCGCCGCCGCCGCGCACGACGAACTGTCGGAGATCCGCACCGGACAGCCCCTTCGTCGGACGCAGCAACAGCTCGATGGCGATCAGGGCTGGCGGATGCTGCTTGGGGGCTTCCCGCGGCTGATCCGAGGATGGCTCGCGACCTCGCTCGTCGGGCGAGACGGGCGCGACCTCGGGTTGGTCTCGCTGCTCGGCAAGGTGGAGGGCGAATTCTCGGAAGCGGACGAGTCCCTCCTCGCGCAGCTCGCCCATATGGCCTCATCGGCGATCGAGAACGCCAACCTCTACGAGCGGGAGCGCAGGGTGGCTGAGACGCTGCAGCACCGGCTGCTTCCGGCTCAGCTGCCCCAGATCCCTCGCATCGAGCTGGCTGCCCGGTACATCTCCGGGGCGGTCGGCATCAACGTCGGTGGAGACTGGTACGACGTGATCGGCCTGCCCGAAGGCCGGGTGGGGATCGCCGTGGGCGACGTCCTTGGCCGTGGGGCGAGCGCAGCAGCGGTGATGGGACAAGTCCGAACCGCTTTTCGGGCGTACGCCCTGGGCGGGGGGCCGCCCGAAACCGTGGTCGAGCGGTTGGACCACCTGGTCCAGGCGATGGAGCTCGACCACTTCTCGACCATGATCTACGCGGTGCTGGATCCGCTGTCGGGCCACATGTCCATGGTGAGGGCCGGACATCCGCCGCCCCTACTGTTGGAACCCGGGGGGCAGACGAGGTTCCTGGAGGGTGGCCTGCGGGTGCCGCTCGGCGTGGCGGCCGACGCCGGCGGCGAGACGCTGGCCGAATCGCTGGGTCCAGGCTCGACGCTGGTGTTCTACACGGACGGGCTCGTGGAGACGGAGGAGGGCTTGGAGAAGGGTCTGGCTCGACTGAACAGGTTGCTGGAGACCCTTGGCCCGGCGTCGCCGGATCTATCGGCGCTCTGCGACGGACTCCTCGGCCGGATGACCGAACCGAGCCCGGAGGACGACGTGGCGCTCCTGTTGGTTCGGCTGGCGTCCGAAGGGTTGCCGCAAGCCGAGCCGGGCCAGGAGGTTCCCTCCCGCTGAGGGGCTCGGCCCCGACTCCGTCGGCCTCGGCCCGGGTAGTGTTCCCCTGACCCAATGGCACTCGAGCACAGGACGCTGGGCGGCCGGTACCTGGTCGAATCCCTGATCGCCTCCGGGGGGATGGCGAGGGTGTACCGGGGACGGGACTCCGTGCTGGGAAGGACCGTGGCCATCAAGGTGCTGGCTCCGCCGCTGGATTCGGACCCCGAGTTCGTGGCTCGCTTCCGCCGGGAAGCCCGCGCCGCCGCGGGGCTGAACCACCCTGGCGTGGTGGCCGTGTTCGACACCGGCTCGGACGGCGACGTCCATTACATCGTCATGGAACACGTCGAGGGCCACACCCTCGCCGAGATCATCCGGCGGGATGCGCCGATTCCACCCGAGCGTGCGGCCGAGATCGGCATGGCCGTGTGCGACGCCCTGTCCGCGGCCCACGAGGAGGGGCTGGTCCACCGGGACGTGAAGCCGGCGAACGTCATGGTCACGCCGAGCGGCGCGATCAAGGTGATGGACTTCGGGATCGCCCGGGCCGCCACCGACACCCTGACCCGTACGGGCAGGATGCTGGGTACGGCCGCCTACCTCTCCCCGGAGCAGGCCCGGGGTCGGCCGGCCGATGCCCGGTCCGACCTGTACTCGCTGGGCTGCGTGCTGTACGAGATGCTCACAGGGAAGCCCCCGTTCGGCGGCGAGTCTCCGGTGGCCGTGGCCTCGCGGCACGTCTCGGAGGATCCGGAACCCCCTACGGGCCTGAACCCCGAGATCCCCGCGGCGCTCGAGTCGGTCGTGCTGAAGGCCCTGGCCAAGGACCCCGCCGCCCGCTACCAGAGCGCCCGGGCGATGGGCGGGAATCTGGCCGGGATCGTCCAGGGCGGCCTCCACGCGGCTGCGGCCGGGCGCGACCCCGCGACCGAGCCGATCCCGCACGGAGGCGAGCCGACTCCGGTGCTTCCAGCCCCGACGCCAACAGCCGTCCTCGGTGAGGGAGGGGACGACACGCCCCGCCCTTCCCGGCGATACGGCCCAGTTCTGGCCGGGGCGGCGATCCTCGCCGTTGTCGCGCTCGTCCTGTTCCTGGTGTTTCGAGCGGGCGGCTCGCCGACCGGTGAACCGCCGACCAGCCGTCCGCCCACCGCGACCACCACGACCTCGAGTCCGACCCCGCCCACGGTGGCCCAGGCCCTGGCCGATCTGACCGAGGTGGTGACGGCGGGTGAGCAGCAGGGCGAGGTGGACAAAGGAGCCGGCGACGACATCCTGCACCGGGCCCAGGACGTGGTTCGGGCCTCCCAGGACGGGCACGACGACGACGCCGCGAAGAAGCTGTCGGACCTGGATCGAAAGGTGGACGAGCTGGCCCAGAAGGGCAAGATCGCGTCCCCGGAGCGGGCGGACGCCATCCGAGCGGCCATCGCCAGACTGGCAGCGGCCCTTGGGGTCAGTCCGGCCGGCTGAGGCCAGGGGAGTCCGATCCGCTCGTCAGTATCGGAGGGGCGAGTCGGGTGAGGTATCGTGCTGCCTCGTGTTCGTCAAGATCTGCGGCATCACGAACGAGCTCGACGCCCGCATCGCCATCGAGGCGGGAGCCGACGCGGTTGGGCTCATCCTCGCCGAGAGTCCGCGGCGGGTCGAGCCGGAAACGGCCCGGCGGATCGTGGCATCGCTTCCCGAGGACGCGCTGACCGTGGCGGTGTTCCGCCGCGAGGACCCCGAGCGCGTCCTTCGAGCCTTCCGGGCCATCGGGGCGAAGGCCGTCCAGATCCACGACCCCTCGCCCGAGGCCCTGGTCCACCTCCGGAAGCGGGTCCCCTTCCTGATCGAAGCGGTGGCCGCCGGGGACGACCTGCCCGAGCGGGCCGAACGGACCCCGGCCGACCTGCTCCTGGTGGACGCGGCGGAGCCCGGGTCGGGAGGATCCTTCGACTGGTCGCTCCTCGACCCGGCGCCCCCGGGGGTCAAGGTGGTCCTGGCCGGGGGGCTCACGCCGGACAACGTGGCCGACGCGGTGCGACGGGTCGGGCCCTGGGGTGTGGACGTGTCCAGCGGGGTGGAGGTCGAACCCGGCCGCAAGGACCACCGGAAGGTGCGGTTGTTCGTGGAGCGGGCCCGGGCCGCCCGGGCGCCGAGGATGGCCGAGGAACGATAGCGGGCCCAAGCTGCCGCCGGGGATGTGGGAAGCTACATCCTCGTGAGCGTCGATCCCGCGTCGAACCCCTTGCCGGGCTCCGGATCGGATGACCGGCTGATCCAGCTGCAGGAGCTCGACCTGTCGATCGACCGGCTGCACGCCCGCCGGGAGGTGCTGGAGGGCCAGGAGGACATCCGAGCAGCCTCCCAGCGGGCGGCCGAGGCCGAGACCCGGCGCGGACAGCTGAAGCTCGACGTCGACGGCGTGGCCCGGGAGCAGCTCCGGTTGGAAACCGACATCGACTCGATGGAACGGAAGATCGAGGCCGAGCGCAAGCGGCTGTACGACGGGAGCGTGGCGAACGCGAAGGAGCTTCAGTCGATCGAGGCCGAGGTCGCGAGCCTCACCCACCGCCGGTCCGAGAAGGAGGACCGGGTGCTGGAGCTCATGGAGCAGCGCGAGGAGCTGGAGGCCCGCCTGTCGGCCCTCGAGGCGGAGTCGGCCGAAGCGCGGGACCGGCTGGGGGAGATCGAGCAGACCTCGGGCCGGGAGCTGGTGCAGGTGCGAGATGCCCTGGAGCAGCGCACGAGGGAGCGCGAGGCGATGGTGCCCGAGTTCGACCCCGAGCTGCTCGACCTGTACGACGAGCTCCGGCGCCTGAAGCGCGGCGTGGGGGTAGCGCTGCTGACGGACGGCGTGTGCCAGGGGTGCCACCAGAAGCTCTCGGCGGTGTACCTCGACCGCCTCAAGCGGACCGAGGGCGTACGGAGATGTGAGTATTGCCGAAGGATCCTGGTCCTCGCCTGATCGTCGAGAGCGACGGGGCCGCCCGGGGGAACCCCGGGCCGGCCGGGATCGGAGCCGTGGTCCGCGACCCCTCAGGCCGGGTGATGGCGGAGGTCTCCGAGGGGCTCGGCGTGGCCACCAACAACGTGGCGGAATACCGGGCGGCCATCGCCGGACTCCAGAAGGCCCTCGACCTGGGAGCGCGGGAGGTCCTGCTGCGGGCGGACAGCCGGCTCCTGATCGAGCAGCTGGCGGGGCGGTTCCGGGTGAAGAACCCGACGCTGATCGAGCTCCACCGCCAGGCCCGGAGCCTGGCGGGCCGGTTCGCCGAGGTCACCTTCGAGCACGTCCCGCGGGAGCGGAACCGCCACGCCGACCGCCTGGCCAATCTCGGCGTGGACGGATGGCTGGAAGGGCCGGGAGAGGGCTACCGCCCGCCCCAGCCCACCCCCCGGCTGTTCGACGAATGAGGCCTCAGGCCCGTCGACGAAGGCGGAACAGCACGAAGCCCCCCGTGAGCAGGAAGAGCAGGCCAAGCACGGCGAACGGACCCATCAGCGGGCTGGCTCCGGTGTTGGGGAGCGGGCTGCCGCTGGGCGGGATGGTGGTCGATCCTGGGGCCGTCGTCTGGGTACTGCCCTGGACCACGATGGTGCCCACCATTCCGAGCGACTGATGGTAGGTGCAGTGGTATTTGATGGTCCCCGGGCTGTCGAAGGTCCTGGTGCAGCTCTGGCCCGGATTCAGGTTCCCGCAGTCGCTGAAGCCGCCGGAGTCCGGGGTCACGGTGTGCGGATTGTCCGTGCTGTCGTTGGTCCAGGTGATGCTGTCCCCGGCGTCGATGGTGATGGTTGCCGGAACGAACTTGAAGTCCACCGCGCTCACGCTGTGGCCGGCGGCCCATGCAGGGCCGGCCGAGGCCAGCAACAGGAGAGACATCGCGAGCAGTGCAAGGCCGAAGCGCCGGTTCATGAAGCGTCCTCCTTCCCCGAGGTCATCGCGGATTGTACGGCCCAGCCCCCTCCAGGGTTTCCCCGGCCCTCCCGGCCGGAATGGCCCGGGAGGCCTTCGTATACTCGTTGCCGGGAGGAGCCGGCCGGGCGGCCGCGGCTCTGCGGACCCGGGGACGGGGCCGAGGGTCGAGGAAAGTCCGGACTCCACAGGGCAGGGTGCTGGGTAACACCCAGGCGGGGCGACCCGCGGAAAGTGCCACAGAGACAGACCGCCCCCGTCGCTGACGGCTCGCCGCCGGGGCGGGGGTAAGGGTGAAACGGTGAGGTAAGAGCTCACCAGCGGCCGGGTGACCGGCCGGCTGGGCAAACCCCACCCGGAGCAAGGCCAAGCAGGGAGCGGGTGGCCCGCCCGAGGCTCCCGGGTAGGCCGCACGAGGGTCGCGGCAACGCGGCCCCCAGAGAGATGGCCGCCGCCGGCGGCTCGGCCGCCGGCACAGAATCCGGCTTACAGGCCGGCTCCTCCCACCTACCAGCGGAGGCGAAGAATGTCGCAGACCGTCGAACCGAAGCGATGCCCCCAGTGTGGCCGGGGCGAGCTGGTCGAGATCACGTTCCGCGAGGGATCCACCCAGGCCGAGGGCGAGCCGATCCAGGAGGCGGACACGCGGCAGGTCGAGACGTACTCCTGCGGGCACGAGGTGATCGGCCCGCCCCTGGATCGAACCGCCGCCGGCTCCGACGCGCTCGAGGTCGAGCGCCGGGACTCCACCGACACCGTCGAGCCCCTGTAGGCCGCATCGATGCGGGCGAGGCGCGTGGTGGGTTCGGTCCTGGTGCTCGCCACCTTGACTGTCGCCTGCTCGTCGAAGCCGAACATCCGGTTCGTGCCGATCAAGGGACCGATGCCCCGGATCTCCGGTCCCACCCTGGCGGGAGCCGATCTCGACCCCACCGACTACCGGGGGAAGGTTGTCCTGGTGAACTTCTGGGCTTCGTGGTGCGCGCCGTGCCGGCGGGAGCAACCCGGGCTCGAGGCGCTGTGGCGCAAGCTCGGCCCCTCGGGAAAGGTCGCCTTCATCGGCGTCGACTACCGGGACTCGGACTCGGCGGGGAAGGAGTACCTGCAGCGATTCGGCGTGACCTACCCGAGCGTGTCCGATCCTCAGGGGGCGCTCGGGTCGAGGTTCAACGTCCCGTATCTGCCCGCCACCATCCTGGTGGACGGGACCGGCCAGCTGCACTATCGCCTGGTGGGGGCGCAGGATTCGAGCTTCGTCGAGGGGCTCCTGCAGACCATCGCCACGTTCGGGGGCGAGCCGACCGCCGGCCTCTAGCCGGCCGCCGCCCGGGCGAGCTGCCTGCCCGCGTGATACGAGCTTCGCACCAGCGGCCCGGCCTCCACGTGTGCGAACCCCAGCTCCTCCATCCCGAACCGCGCGTGGGTGTCGAACTCCTCCGGGGTCACCCACCGGTCCACCGGGAGGTGGAGCTTCGTCGGCTGGAGGTATTGGCCCATGGTGAGCAGGTTCACGCCCGCGGC
>DASWCX010000117.1:0-9012 GCA_036395815.1 Actinomycetota bacterium
CAGCGGACCCAGCGGACCGGGCCGGAGCCCGAGTTCGAGCGGGAGCCCGCCATGGAGCCGGCGGTTGAGACCGTCGAGGTGGCGGAGGCGCCCAGGGTCACCCTTTCGGCCGAGGAGGCCGCATGGATGGGGATCGCCGCCGATGGTGCTGTTGAGACAGATGTGGCCGAAGGAGAGCCCCAGCCTGAGGCCGAGCCCGTCGCCGAAGCCGAGCCCGCCGCCGAAGCCGAACCTCACGCCGAAGCCGAACCTGACGCGGAACCGGCACCGGTTCCGACCGATCCGGAGTCGGTCGAGGCGCAGGTGGACTTCGCCCCCGACCCCGCGTTGAACGTGGAATCTCCGGTGACCGAGCCGGACGAGGCCGGAACGCCGGCATCCGAGGAACGGACCGACGAGACCGGCGAACGGCCCGAGGAAGCGTCCGAAGAACGGATCGATGAGGCCGAGCCTGCCCGGGCCGGCGGCGAAACCGGCGGAACACCGTCCCCAGCCGGCGGCTGACAGGGAGCTCGGCAGAGAGAAGGAAGGACCAATGACCGATCACGAGATCACGGCCGGGCTGGTCAAGCAGCTGCGCGACGCGACCGGCGCCGGAATGATGGATTGCAAGCGCGCGCTGGTCGAAGCTGGCGGTGACATGCCGAGGGCGCAGGAGATCCTCCGCACCAAGGGCCTCGCCTCGGCCAAGAAACGGACCGGGCGCAAGGCCCGGGAGGGGCTGGTCGATGCCTATATCCACGGCGGCGGCCGGATCGGAGCCATGGTGGAGGTCAACACCGAGACGGACTTCGTGGCCAGGACCGACGAGTTCCGCACGCTGGTCCGGGAGATCGCCATGCAGGTGGCGGCCCGGGATCCCCGGTGGGTCTCTCGCGAGGACGTCCCGGATGACGTCCTCGAGAGCGAGCGGAAGATCGCCGCGGAGAAGGCTCGGGCGGACGGGAAGCCGGAGCAGGTCATCGATCGCATCGTGGACGGCCAGCTCGCCGGGTTCTACAAGGAGTACGTGCTTCTGGAGCAGGACTACATCCGGGAGCCGAAGCGGACGGTGGGCGACCTGGTCTCCGAGGTCGCCGCGAAGGTGGGGGAGAACGTGATCGTCCGCCGGTTCGCCCGCTACCTCCTGGGCGAGGAGGCCTGAGCCATGGCGCTCGCCTCCGACCAGGATGGTGACGCGCGGATGACCGAAGCCGGGGCCGCCCTGGCCCCGAGCCCGGTCTACGGCCGGGTCCTGTTGAAGCTGTCTGGCGACGCGTTCTCGCCGCCGGGCGGCGGCTTCGGCATCTCCGCGCCATCGATCCAGCTCCTGGCGGAGCAGCTCCAGGAGGTCCGCTCGATGGACGTCGAGATGGCCGTGGTCGTCGGCGGCGGAAACATCTGGCGGGGGCGGCAGGCCCCTGGGATGGACCGCGCCAGGGCCGACTACATGGGCATGTTGGCCACGGTCATGAACGCCCTCGCCCTCCAGGACGCGCTGGAGAACCTGGGCGTCCACACCCGGGTGCAGACCGCGATCCAGATGGCCCAGATCGCCGAGCCGTACATCCCGCGGCGGGCCATGCGTCACCTGGAGAAGGGACGGGTCGTGATCTTCGCCGCCGGCATGGGCGTCCCCTTCTTCTCCACCGACACGACTGCGGCCCAGCGAGCTCTCGAGATCAAGGCGGAGGCGATCCTGAAGGGGACCAAGGTGGACGGTGTCTACGATTCGGACCCCAAGCTGAACCCCGACGCGGTCCGGTTCGACTCGCTCGAGTACATCGAGGTCTTGAAACGCGGGCTCGCCGTCATGGACGCCACGGCCATCTCGCTCTGCATGGAGAACCAGCTGCCCATCATCGTGTTCGACCTCGGCATCGAGGGCAACATCAAGCGCGCCATCCTGGGAGAGCCCATCGGGACGCTGGTTCACAGCGGAGCGCCGTGACAGAGCCGCCCTGGGACTGAGGTTCGCGGAAGCGGGCCCCAGCGGGTAGGCTCTGGCCGACAGGAGGGAACGAACTCCGGATGACCGTCGAGGAGACCCTGCGAGACGCTGAGCACAAGATGAAGTCGGCGGTGGCGGTGACCCAGGACGAGCTGGCTTCGATCCGGACCGGCCGGGCGAACCCGAAGCTGCTGGACCGGATCACCGTCGACTACTACGGCTCGCCCGTGCCGCTCAACCAGCTGGCCTCGTTCTCGGTGCCGGAGCCCCGCCTGCTCGTGGTCCAGCCCTTCGACCGGGGAGCCATCGGCAGCATCGAAAAGGCCATCATGTCCTCGGACCTCGGGCTCACGCCTTCCAATGACGGGAACCTCATCCGGCTCGCCTTCCCCGCGCTCACCGAGGAGCGGCGGCGCGACCTGACCAGGCTGGCCAAGGAACGGGGCGAGGAGGGGAGGGTGGCCGTGCGGAACGTTCGCCGGCACGCCAAGGAGACGATGGAACGGACCGAGCGCGACCACGCCATCTCGGAGGACGAGCTGAAACGGGCCGAACGGGAGCTGCAGCGGCTCACCGACCACTTCGTGGCCGAGATCGACCGGGTCCTCGACCACAAGGAGAAGGAGTTGTTGGAGGTCTAGATGGCGGGCGACCAGGAGGGACGAGAAGGCGGGTCGGAGGACCTCTTCGAGGACCTCGACAAGTTCTTCGCGTCGATCGGCGAGGGCGACTGGCCCGACCCGCTGGCGCCCGAGCCTGCGCCGCAGGAACAGGCCCCGCCCCCCAAGGATGAACAGGCCCCCGAGCAACCCCGCCCTCCCGAGGCCGCCGAGCCGAACGAGCCCGGAGCGGCCGAGCCCGAGGGGACCGGAACGGGAACGGTGCCGGTCCGAGGACCCGCGCCGAGGGGGGCTGGAGAGATGAGCGGCGCGGACTGGACGCGGCTGCGCGACGTGCTCGGCGAGGACGAGGACGAGGAGCCGGACGAGTTCCCGTTCAGTGAGCCGCTGGAGGAGACCTCGGCGACGGAGTCGCTGTTCGGCTACGCTGACCCGGCCGAGGAAGAGGGGGAGGAGGCTTTCGAGGCGATGTCGGGCCTGTGGGAGGGAGGGCGAACCCGGGAGCCGGATCAGGCGGAGCGTTCCGACCGCCCCGCGCCCACCGATGCGCCGGTGCCTCCCCAGCCCTCCGAGTCGCCACCGGGGGAGGAACCCCTCGAGCTGACCGTCGAGGACCTCCGCAAGCCACCTCCGCAATACGCCGACCTCCCGAAGCCCGTGAGCGAGGCCGGCCCCCAGGGGACAGAGCCGTCCGAGCCGATCCCGGGGGAACCTGGCGAGGGGAGCGAGGAGCTGATCGGCCCCCGGGTCCCGAGGTGGCCTGCCGAGGGCCCGGCCGAAGAAGCGAAACAGCCACCCCCTGAGACACCAGCCCGGGCACCCTCCGAGCCACCCCCGTCGCACGAGCCGTCGCTGGCCGAGGTGGAGGCGGCGGCCGACCGGGTGGCGGGCGAATTTCCGGGCGCACCGGGCGGGGTGGAGGACGACCTCCTGAGCGACGTGGACGAACCCACGGGGCCCAGGACCGTGAAGGTCGGCGAGCCCGAGAGCCTCATGGGACCGGCCTGGGAGGACCCGACGGCCCGCACCCTCGGGACCGAGCCGTCCAAGGGTCCGCGGGTGTCGGGCCGGGACCTCCCCGTGGCCGTGATCACCGGCGTGGTCCTGGCCGGGCTGGCGCTCCTGTTCCTCGCCATCGCCCGACCGCTGTTCGCCATCCTGGCGAGCGCGGTGGTGCTGGTGGCTCAAGCCGAGCTGTACCACACCATGCGCCGCCGGGGCTACCAACCGGCCACCGCGCTGGGGCTCGTCCTCGGTGGCCTGACGCTGGCCGCAGCGTATCTGAGAGGCGAGCAGGGGATGCTGTTCGTTCTCGCCCTGGGGCTGGTGCTCACGTTCCTGTGGTACATGGTGGCGCCGCCGAAGGCTCGGGCCGGGTCGCTGGGGAACATCGGAGCCACCATGCTCGGTGTGGCATACGTTCCGTTCCTGGCCGGCTACATCCTGGTGATCCTGTCCCAGGCGAACTCGGGGCGGAGCCTGATGCTCTCGGTCATCGCGCTCACCTTCCTGTACGACGTGGCGGCCTTCTTCATCGGCAGCGCGTATGGGAACCGCCCGCTGGCCCCGACCATCAGCCCGAAGAAGTCGTGGGAGGGCCTGGCCGCCGCGACGGTAGTGACGTTCGCGTTGTCGATCGCGTTCGTTTCCCAGATCGGCCCGATGACCGGGCCCCGCGCGGCGGGCCTCGCGCTGATCGTGTGCATCCTCGCGCCGCTGGGAGACCTGGCCGAGTCGGCCCTGAAGCGCGACCTCGGGGTGAAGGACATGGGGACCATCATGCCCGGCCATGGTGGAGCGCTCGACAGGATCGACTCCGCGCTGTTCGTGGCGCCCGCGGCCTTCTACTTCCTTCGGCTTATCCTGTAGCTCCGACCTGGGACTTCTGGCTGAAGTTCGCCAGAACCTGAGGGCGTTCCTCGAACAAAGTCGTTGGGCAGCGGTAACCTCTCATCGATGCGAACGATCTGCATACTCGGTTCGACCGGCTCCATCGGAACCCAAGGCCTCGATGTCATCCGCCGGCACTCCGATCGTCTCCGGGTGGTGGGCCTGGCTGCGGGGACCAGCCACGCCCTACTGGTGGGGCAGATCCGCGAGTTCATGCCGCCGCTGGTGGCCATCTCCGACGAGGAGGCCGCCCGGGAGCTGAAGACCCGGCTGGGGGCCGTCCGTGGGGTCGAGATCCTCGCCGGCCCCGACGCCGCCGAGACGCTGGCCCGGAACTCCGAAGCCGATCTGGTGCTGAACGCCATGGTCGGAGCCGTTGGGCTGGCGCCGTCGCTCGCCGCGCTGCAGTCGGGGAAGCTGCTTGCGCTGGCGAACAAGGAATCGTTGGTGGTCGGTGGCGAGCTGATCATGGACCTGGTCAAGGGCGAGCCCGACCGCCTGATCCCGGTGGACTCCGAGCACTCCGCGCTGGCGCAGTGCCTCCGGGGGGAGCGCCGGGAGGATCTCAGGCGGGTCCTGATCACAGCGTCCGGCGGCCCGTTCCGGGGCTGGACCCGGGAGGAGCTGGCGAAGGCATCGGTCAAGGAGGCCCTGGCCCACCCGACGTGGAACATGGGGCCGAAGATCACCATCGATTCCGCCACGCTCATGAACAAGGGGCTGGAGGTGATCGAGGCCCATTACCTGTTCGACCTGGACTACCGGTCCATCGACGTGGTCGTGCACCCTGAGTCGATCATCCACGGCATGGCCGAGTTCACTGACGGCAGCGTCATCGCCCAGCTCGCCACCCACGACATGCGCCTTCCCATCCAGCTGGCCCTTGCATACCCGGACCGGTTCGGCTCGGGCATCAGGCCCCTGGACCTGGCCAAGCTGGGCCGGCTGACCTTCGAGGAGCTGGATCGCGAGGCCTTCCCGGCCGTCGACCTGGCCTACCGCGCCGGGCAGAACGGGTCGACCTACCCGGCAGCCCTGAACGCAGCGAACGAGGTCGCGGTGACGGCATTCCTCGCCGGGAAGATCCGCCTGATCCACATCGCCGAGGTGGTGGGCGCGGTGCTCGACGAGCACCGGCCGGCACCAGTGGTGTCCGAGGTCGCGCTGAGCCGGGCCGACGCCCTGGCCAGGTCCCGGGCCGCCGAGATCATCGAGTCTCTCTAGTGCTCGCCGGCGCCGGCCCCGTCCCCGCGGCGCCGTTCCGTCCGCGTGAGTGCTAGCGATGCCCGCCTGGCTCGTCGTGGTGCTCTACGTGGTGGCGATCCTCTCGATCGTCCTGATCCACGAAGCAGGGCACTTCGTCACCGCCAAGGCGTTCGGGATCAAGGTCGAGCAGTTCTTCGTCGGGTTCGGCCCGCGCATCTGGTCGGTCCGGCGAGGGGAGACCGAATATGGTCTCAAGGCCCTTCCGTTGGGCGGCTACGTGAGGATCGCGGGGATGAACCCGTTCGAGGAGACGCCGGAGGAGGACGTGCCCCGGGCCTTCGGGTCGAAGCCCGTGTGGCAACGGGCGGCCGTGATCGGGGCCGGTCCCATCACTCACTTCCTGATGGCCATCGTGCTGCTGGCCGTGTTCTTCGCGTTCATCGGCGTCCCGTCCATGTTCCGCCCCGTTGTGGACGGCATCACGACGAAGCTCAACGGTCGTGTCTCCCCGGCCGTGGTCGCCGGGGTCCGGCCCGGCGACCAGATCCTGGCCGTGGGCGGCAAGCCGATACCCGCCTCCCGCGATCCGAACCTGGCGAGCGAGCCGTTCATCCGATACACCCGTGCCCACGTGGGGCAGCCCATCTCCATCACCGTCCTTCGCGGCGGACGGACGCTCACTCTGACCGCGACCCCCGTGCTGTCGAAGGTGGGAAACAAGACGTACGGACGGATCGGCGTCGACGTGGGCCTGCAGACGGTGGGCCGGGAGCGCACCGACCCGCTCACCGCCATCGGCCGGGGCGGGGTGCAGACATGGGAATACACCAAGGCGGTGCTGGGCCAGCTCGGAGACGTGTTCGGGCCTGCGGGCCTCAAGCGCATCGGCGAGCTGCTGGTCGGCTCCCAACAGCGGTCCACCCGGGACGTGGGCAGCGTGGTCGCCGGCGGGCGCCTCGTGGTCCAGGCCGCCCGGGCCCAGGCCTGGGACGCCCTCCTCGGAATCCTGGTTGGATTCAACGTGTTCATCGGGATCCTGAACCTGGTCCCGCTGCCGCCCCTCGACGGGGGGCATCTGGCGGTGCTGGCTTACGAGAAGATCCGGCGCCGTCGCCCCGACGCAAGGAAGCTCGTCCCACTGACGGCGCTGGTGGCGGGGTTCATGATCCTGTTCGCAATCTCCGTCACGTACCTGGACATCGTGAGGCCGCTGCCGAACCCGTTCCGGTGACCCGTCTGAGGGTCGTCACCTGCGGGTTCGGGCATGGGGGTTGCCATACCATCTCCACACCGCAGCAAGGCGGTCGCCGCGGCGGTCGGTCTACGATGGCTCGGTGATCGAGCGAGGGAGCCCGGCGTGAACGGCCGTCAGGTCCTGGTGGTGGAGGACGAGGAGGCCATCGCCGAAGCCGTCCGGGCCCGCTTGGCCAGCGAGGGCTACCAGGTTCGTGTGGTTCACGACGGTCCGCACGCCATCCGGGCCGTGGCCGCCGAGCGTCCAGACCTGGTCGTGCTCGACCTCATGCTTCCGGGGATGGACGGCCTGGAGGTGTGTCGTGAAATCCAGCGCAACAGATGGGTGCCGGTCCTCATGTTGACCGCCCGGACCGACGAGTCCGACAAGGTGGCCGGGTTCGCGGTGGGCGCCGACGACTACCTGACGAAGCCCTTCAGCTTGCGGGAGCTGGCCGCACGGGTCCGGGCCATCATCCGCCGGATGGAACGGATCCACGACATGCGACCGGGTGAGCCGCTGGCCCGGTTCGACCTCACCATCGACGCGGCTCGCCGCAGGGTCACCAGGGACGGGGAGGAGGTCTCGCTCACCCCGCTCGAGTTCGAGATCCTGGTCACGCTGGCGAAGAGCCCGGGAGTGGTGTTCAGCAGGGACGAGCTCATGGACCGGGTGTGGGGATACCGCGACTACGCGGGGGGCAGGGTGGTCGACTCCCACGTGGCTCGGATCCGGCGCAAGCTGGGCGACGAGGCCGGCGAGCCGAGGTACGTTCGAACGGTGCACGGTGTGGGCTACGCCTTCCTGGACGACGAGCCGGCCAGGGGGGCGGCCGTGTCGCAACGGCTGGGCTAGATGGCCACCCGCCCGCTCGACCGGCTCACCTCGATCCGCGCCAAGCTCGGCGCGGTGATCGTGTTCGCGGTGGCTGTGACCATCCTGATCATGTACATCGCGGTGGGATTCACCCTCCGGAGGTTCGAACGCGACCGCGAGTTCAACAAGGTCCTGGGCGAGGCCACCGGGGTCGCCGCGCTCGGCTTCAACGACGCGGGGAGGCCCTCCATCGCGCTCGAACGGGCCATCAGCCAGCTGGGCGACCCCGTGGTCGTGGTGGACGCGTTCGGCGACCCGCTGATCGCCAAACACCTGCCGGTCCCGGGCACCGTGCACCGCGCGCTCACCGGGCACCTCGACACAGGGGAGATCGGGACCAGCGAGTACATCGGGGTCCCCGTGATCCGGGAGGGCAGCGTGGTCGGCGCGGTGTACCTCGCCTATCGCGTGGAGGGCGGAGGCCTGACCGGGGCGATCCGGGGGACCGCGAACTTCGTTGGCACGGTATGGTGGCAGTTCCTGCTGGCCGGGCTGAGCGCGGCGATCATCGCCCTGGCCCTGGCCCGGTTCCTGGCCCGCGGGTTGACCCAACCGCTCAGGGACATGGCCGAAGCCGCGTCGGGGATGGCCAGAGGCGATTACCGCCACCGGGTCGATGTGGCCTCCCGCGACGAGGTGGGACGCCTGGCGGTGGCGTTCAACCGGATGGCCGGGGAGATGGAGGGGCTCGAGCGGCTGCGCCGGGACCTGGTGGCGAACGTCTCCCACGAGCTGAAGACCCCCATCTCGGCCCTGCGGGCGCACCTGGAGAACCTCCTGGACGGCGTGGAGGAGCCGAACCCGGCCGTGCTGACCGTCATGCTCCAGCAGGCCGAACGGCTGTCGCGATTGGTGGAGCAGCTGCTCGACCTGTCCCGGCTGGAGTCGGGAGACGTGCCGCTCGAGCTGGAGCCGGTCGAGCTCGGGCCGCTGGTGCAGCGGGTGGTCGGCGAGCTGGAGGTGGCCCGTCCGGACGTAGGACTGAACGTCCGGACCGACGTTCCCTCCGACCTGCCGCCGATCACCGCGGACCGCGAGAGGATCCACCAGGTGCTGTTCAACTTGCTCGACAACGCGTTTCGATTCACACCCACCGGGGGGATGGTGAGCGTCGGAGCGGTCCGGGAGAACGGGGGATGCGAAGTGCGGGTGGAGGACACCGGCCCGGGGATCCCACCGGAACACCTCGGCCTGGTGTTCGAGCGCTTCTACCGGATCGATCCGTCGCGATCGCGGGGCGACGGGGGGACGGGCAT
>DASWCX010000118.1:0-3757 GCA_036395815.1 Actinomycetota bacterium
CAAGAAGGAGCTCTACGAGCGGTTCGGCGTGGCCGAGTACTGGTTCGTCGACATCGAGGCCGAACGGGTCGAGGCCTACCGCCTCCGGGAGGGCCGGTACGGTCCGCCGGAGATCCTTCGGGCGGCCGACGAGCTCACCTCGCCGGTGCTCCCGGACTTCGCGTTCGACCTCTCGACGATCCTGGAGCCGGACCAAGCCTGAGGCGGCGCAACCTCACCTCAGGAAGAACTCGGTCAGGACCGGAGCCAGGACCGCGGGCTGCACCTCGTGGGTTTGACCGTCCAGGATCCGCAGCTCCGCGTTGGGAAGCGCTTTCGTGATGGTTTCGGCCGTGGCCAGCATGAAGGGGTAGCTCGAGCCCCCGCACATCACGAGCGTGGGGGTCCGGATGGCAGCCCACCGCTCGGCCGGGACGGCGCCCGTCCCGCCCATGATTTCGGCGTGGTCGTAAGCCAGCGTGGGGGCGATGGCCTCGAGGTCGGCCCAGAACGGAGCCTGCCTCATTCCGTCCACCTGCTCGGCGGGCACGCCCGTGTACCGCATGAACAGAGCCACCGCGTCACCGCGGCGATCCTCTCGGAGCGCGTGGGTCAGCCCCTCGATGTACTCACCCCATGCCTTCTGGGCCGACGGGTCGTCGTTGCAGGGAGCCTCGTACAGGGCGACCTTGCTCACCTTCGGCCCCAGGGCCCCCGCCGCCTCCAGGGCAAGGCAACCGCCGGACGAATGGCCGTACAGGAAGGCGGTTCCTCCCGCTTCGTCGATCAGGGCCTCGATGTCCTCGATCTCGCGCTCGACGTCGTAGGGCAGCGTGTCCCCGCTGTCACCACGGCCCCGGCGGTCGTAGCAGTACACGGAAAGGTTGGGTGCGAGGAGCTCGACGAGCTCCGCTCTCGAACCACCCATGCGGGTGCTGAGGGCCCCGTCCACCATCACCAGTGCCGGCCCGTCGCCTCCCTGCTCGTAGGCGATCTCGGTTCCGTCCTTCGACCTGACGACGCTCACGATCGATGACCTCCTTGGGATCCACCACCATCCCCTAAATCTGCTTCGCGGGGCAGGTCGTTCCCAACCGGCTCAGCGGGTGGCTTCGACCCTGCCCTGGTTCCCACCCGCACAGCCTAGCCGCCGCCGACCCGAAGCCACCCTCCGGAGGCTTAGAGATCGGTTCCGCCACCTTCCCCGGGACGTGAGCCTGGCAGACGAACTGATCGCCGAGCGCCAGAAGGAGGCGCTGCAAGAGAGCTCACCTTGACCGCGGGAACCTCGTTCGTGCTGGATGCCTCGGCGCTCCTCGCCCTGTTCCAGGCTCGAACCGGGGGCCGAACGGGTTCAGGCCGTCCTCGACCGCTCGTCGGTGTCGGCCGTGAACTGGTCCGAGGTGCTCCAGAAGTCGATCGACAGGGGCGTGGACATCGCGGGGATGACCGACGACCTCCTGACCCTCGGTGTCGCTGTCGAACCCTTCACCCTCGAGGATTCCGAAACGGCGGCGCGCCTTCGGCCGGCGACGCGGTCCGCCGGGCTGGCACTGGGGGACCGGGCCTGCCTGTCGCTGGCCCTCCGGATCGGGGGCACGGCCGTCACGGCCGACCGGAGGTGGCGGGGGATCGCCGCCGGCGTCGCCATCGACCTGATCCGCTGAATCGCCCAGGGGCGACCGAAGATCAGGTCGCTCCACGCCGCTCAGCGGGCGGCTTCGACCTCGGCTTTGATGCCCGGGGAGCCCACGGCGGCGACGCGCTCGAGCCACGGCTTCGCCCCCAGCCCATCGAAGATCTCCCGCGCTTCCGACAGCGGCCCCTCGGCATCCTCGCCGCGGCCGGCCAGCGATTCGGCCCGCTCCAGCAGCGTCACCCCCAGCCAGAACGGGTTCGAGATCTGCCGGAACAGCGCCTCGGCGGCGGCCGAGGCCCGGTCGCCCCCTTCCGCATCGCCATCCCACCACCCTATCCTCGCCCTGGCCCTCGCGGCGAGGCCGCGCAGGAACGGGGGCATCGCGCCCGGGGGTCGCCCCTCGACCCTTCCCAGCAAGTCATCGAGGGCTACACGGTCCTGGAGCGCGAGCGCTGCGTTCACCCCCTCAGTGATCAGAAACCGCATGTTCGGGTGGGCCAAGGAGAGCGAGGCCGCGGCCTGATACAACCCGTCCCTGGCCAGATCCAGGGTCTCACCGTGCCTGCCGCTGGCCCGTGCCTCGGCGGCCCGGATCCCGGCGAACAGCGTCATCTCCTGGACGCCGGCCGCCCCCTCAAGCTCCACGAACAGCTCCCTCCCCGCGAGGGCCTCCTCGACCTCCCCCCGCTCGATCAGGAGCAGCCGTACCGTCCACCCGGCGATCCGCGCTGCGTTCTTGGCGTCGGCTGCCTCCTTGGGGTCCGGGATCTCCCCGGCCACCTCGAGCGCATCGTCCCAACGCCCCAGCATCCAGTGCATGTTCGCCTGGTGGGCCAGGAGGAACCACTCATTGCCTCGGTCTCCGAACCTTCGGGCCAGGGCCACCCCGGCCCGTTCGTAGCTGAGCGCCTCCTCGTACCGGTCCATCTCCCCGGCCATCACCGACAGGTTCGTGTACGCCCTGGCCGCGGCCTGGAACTTGTCGTGCGCCAGCGCCACCTTGAGCGACTTCTCGAGCAGCGCCGTGGCCTCCTGGTGGCGGTCCACGGCCATGAAGGTCAGCGCCTTCGTGTTGAGTGCCTGGGACAGCACCTCGGGCAGGACCAGCCCCTCGGCCAGCGGAAGAGCGAACTCGAGCCGCTCCAGCGCCAGGTCCCGCCGGCCCAGGAAGAAGTACAACCGCCCCAGGTCCGAGGCGAGGGTGGCCACGTCCGCGTCGGGCTCCTCCTTCGACAGCACCTGGAACGATCGCTCCATCCGCTCCGCCGCCCGCTCGATCTCTCCGAGCTGCCACCACTCGAGGAGGCCCATGCGGCCGGAGACGCGTGCCGCGGGGTGGGTCAGGCCATTCGCCTCGAACAGCTCGATGGCCCGGCGGTAGCGGTCGAAGGCCTCGTCGATCCTCCCGGCCACGCTGGCCTCGAACCCGGCCTCCTCGAGCACCCGGGCCTGTTCGACCGGGTCCTCGGTGACGTCGATGGCCCGGTCGAAATAGAGGAAGCTCTCCTCGTGGGCGGCCAGCGACTGGGCCCTCCGGGCCGCCCGGATGAGGGCCTCCCGCGCCTTCGACCTGACCTCGGGGGCGTCGGGATCGCCCGGCGCCGAACGGTACGCGTCCAGATAGTGGGCCGCGACGATCTGGACGATCTCCTCGTCCTCGGGACCCCAGCTCGACTCGAGGTGTGCCGCCACGGCCAGGTGCTTGGCCTTCCGGTCCCGCTTCGACAGCATGTCGTAGGCGACCTTTCGAACCAGCGCCTGGAGGAACCCGTACTGGCCACGGTCCGGCGAGCGGGGATCGGCCTGCACGCCCAGGATCTCCTTGCGGACCAGGGAGGCCAGCAGCGGCAGGAGGTCGCCCTCGGCCCGGCCGGTCACAGCGGCGACCCCTGCCGGGGTGAACGTCTTGCCCAGCACCGCGCCGTCCTGGAGCAGCGCCCGTTCCTCCTTCGGCAGACCGTCCAGGCGCGCCGCGATCAGCGCCTGGAGGCTCTCGGGAACGGCCAGCTCATCGACCGGGCCGGTCACCACGTACCGGCTCCCCTCCTGCTTCAGCAGGCCCCGGTCCAGGAGCATGCGAACGGTCTCCACCGCGTACAGCGGGATCCCCTCGGCCCGCTCGCGGATCCGGGTTCGAAC
>DASWCX010000119.1:0-13774 GCA_036395815.1 Actinomycetota bacterium
GCCTCGATGTGGTCACTTCAACGACTCCAGATATGCCACCAGCGCGCGGATCTGGTCGTCGGTCAGGGCCGACCGTCCGGGCTTTCCTCCCGGCCCGATGGTCATGTCGTTCCCCGGCTTCACCGCCTGGGGGTCCCGGAGCCAGGCCGAGAGGTTCTGCCCCGTGTTCACGAGGATGGCCCCGGCGAACGTGGTCCGGCTCCCGAAATGCGTGAGGTCGGGGCCGACGGTCCCGCCCAGCCCCTGCACACCGGTGATGGTGTGGCAGTTGCCGCACCCCACCTGCTGCAGCGCGGCCATGGCCTCCCCGTTCGGCATCGCTCCCGGCTGGTGCTGCTGCTTGACCCATGCATCGAAGGCCGGCGTGGGCTGAGCCATGACCCGGAACCGCATGTTCGCGTGGGAGGTGCCGCAGTACTCGGCGCACTGCCCCAGGAACACCCCGGCGTGATCGGCCTCGATGGTCAGGTGGTTCGTGTGGCCCGGCTCGAGATCCTGCTTCCCGGCCAGCCCGGGGACCCAGAAGCTGTGGATGACGCCGGACCCCACCGAGCCAGAGGGCCCCGAGGTCAGCGAGACGTACACGGGCCGGCCCACCGGGATGTGGATCTCGTTCGCCGTGGTCACCCGGAGCGACGGGTAGTGGACCTCCCACCACCACTGGTGGCCGACCACCTGGATCTCCAGGACGTTGCCGGTGGGCCGCCGGGCGATCGAAAAGATGTTGATCACGGTGGGGAAGGCCACGCCGAGCAGGAGCAGCGCCGGGGCGATGGTCCACATGATCTCCAGCCGCTTGTTCCCGTGGACCTGGGTGGGAACACCCCGCCCGGGACGGTGCCGGAACCGGACCAGGGCCACGATCAGGAGCCCCTCGACCAGGACGAAGACGGCCGCGGCGATCCAGAACACGAACCAGTACAGCCCGGCCTCCTTGGCGGCCTCCGGGCCGGCGGCGTGGAAGGTGTCCTGCGGGATGTGCTGCCGCGAACAGCCGGTCAGAGCGAGGAGGGACAGCGCACCCACGGTCACGACCGCTCGCGTGAGGCGCGCTTTGTCTCGTCCCCTCATGCCTCCCCCGTCGGGTCCTTGCTCAGCAAGGCGATGCATCGGGCGAGGCTCACGATATCACCACGTCCGGGGCGTCCGGGTGGGCCAGGGTGGCACGCGCTTCGCGGGATCCCTCACCCTGGCGCGGCCGGAGCTACAGGCCGAAGCGGACCACCGTGTCGACGGCGACCGCGGCGAACAGGACCGCCAGGTACACGAGCGAGTACCGGAACAGGGCCATCGCTGCCGCCAGCGTGGGACGCCGGCGCAGCTTCAGTGCCCCGGACACGAACCTGGCCCCCAGGACCATCGCGGCCACCAGGTAGAGGAAGCCCATGTGGGCCACGGGGACCAGGGCCAGGCTGATGGCGACCAGCCCGATGGAGTACCAGAGGATCTGCCTTCGGGTCTCGTCCTCCCCCGCCACCACCGGCAGCATCGGCACGCCCGCGGCGGCGTAGTCGCGGCGATAGCGAAGGGACAGCGCCCAGAAGTGGGGGGGCGTCCACACGAACACGATCAGGAACAGCACTACCGCCGGCCACCCGATCCGTCCGGTCACCGCCGTCCATCCCACCAGCGCCGGAACGGCCCCCGCGGCGCCGCCGATCACGATGTTCTGGGGTGACCGCCGCTTCAGCCAGAGCGTGTACACGAGCACGTAGAACGCCATCGCCGCCGTGGCCAGGGCCGCCGACAGCAGGTTCACCGTGGCCCACAGGAACGCGAACCCGGCCACCCCGAGGACCAGCCCGAACACCAGGGCGTCCCGTGGCTCGATCCGGCGAGAAGGCAAGGGACGGCGGCGGGTCCGGAGCATGATCTCGTCGATGTCGCGGTCGAGGTACTGGTTGACGGCGTTGGCCCCGCCGGCCGAGAGGGTCCCACCGAGGAGCGTGGCCACGATCAGCCAGAGCGATGGGACGCCCCGGTCCGCGAGGATCATGGCCGGGACCGTCGTGATGAGCAGCAGGACCACGATCCGCGGCTTGGTCAACTTGACGTAGGCCCGCACCGCGGGCCTGGGGCTCCTCGGCAGCGGACCGGCGGGGGCTCGAACCACCTGCCCGGTCACCGGCTCACCGCCCGCTCGTGGTCGTTGTTCGCGGCTCCCACGGGCGCCGTCGCCGTGGAGCCCAGTCCCTCGCCGACCGTCGCCGCCTCCGACGCACCCTTCGAGATCCAGCAGGCCCGCGAGGCCACGGCTCCTGCCACCAGCGCCGCCCAGATCAGGCTGCTCACAGCGACGTGGGCCACCACCGGTCCCACGGCCAGCCGGGTCCAGACGTTCGCCGCCCCGATCAGGACCTGGACCAGGTACAGGCCCGCCGCCGCCAGGACGAGCGCGGCGGCGGGCCCCCTGGTCCGGCGCCGTCTCCAGGCCAGGAGGGCCAGCGAAGCGACGAGCCCGGCCACCAGAACCGCCAGCACGCGGTGGACGAACATGAGCGCGGGGCGAAGGGCTCCGAGGGCGGGCACCACCTTCCCGCCCATCAACGGCCAGTCGGTGAAGGCCAGGCCGGCTCTCTCACCGCGCACCAGGGCACCCACCACGATGAGCCCGAGGACGGCGGCCGCGGCCAGCCAGGCCAGCCGGGTCATCCGGTCGAACCGGCCCGCCGGGGCGACGTTCACCGAGAACGCGGCGGCCGCCGTGTAGGCCAGCGTCCCCAGGAACAGGTTCGCCACGGCCAGGTGCGCGGTGACCAGCCAGGGTGTGAGCCCGTAGTGCACCACGAGCCCTCCCAGCACCGCCTGGAACAGCCACAACCCGAGCGAGAACGAGGCCGGGGCTACGACCCGTTTCACCCCCCGGTACCGCCGCCACGCCACCACGGCCAGCAGCGCCACCAGGACGAACACGGCGGAGGCCGTCAGCCGGTGCGAGTACTCGATCAGCGCGTTGGTGAGCGGCACGCCCGGGTGGTGGATGAACGGAGGGACCCACCGCCCGAAGCACCTCGGCCATCCCGGGCAACCCTCGCCCGACCCGGTGGCTCGCACCAGCGCGCCTACGGCGATCAGCAGGACGGTGGCGCCGGTGGCGGCCACGGCGAGCTGACGAAGCCGTCGGTGCGGCCGTGGGCCCCCTTCGGCGGGATTGGGCATCGACAGAAGTATCGCTCGCCGTTGACTCAGATGGCCGGGGTGAACCGGTTGATCACGCGAAACAGCGGCGCCACCAGCCGGGTCCACGCCCCGCTCACCAGGAGGACCCCGATCACCACCAGGGCCACCCCGCTCACGCCGGCGAACCATCGGTAGTTGCGGCTGAAGAACCGGAACGCCCCCATGAGCCTCCCCACCCCCAGCCCGATGAGCAGGAACGGGATCCCCAGCCCGAGCGAGTAGAACAGCAGGAGCAGCACGGCCCGGGCCGTCCCCCCCTGGGCCGCGGCCAGCGTCAGGATCCCCCCCAGGACCGGCCCGATGCAGGGAGTCCACCCCACGGCGAACGCCGCCCCCAGCGGAAACGCGGCGGCCGGTCCCGGCTTGATCCGCGCCAGGAGCGGGCGCTCCTCCCGGTACAGCCACGCCACCCCCAGGCGCGTGGCGTACATCAGCATGAACAGGCCGAACCCCAGCACCACCACCCCGGCCACCCGCTGGCCGGTCTGCGACTTGAGCCAGCGGCTGACGGAGCTGGCCGTGAACCCCCCGATCACCGTGAACACCACCGAGAAGCCCAGGATGAACAGCAGGGTGGGGACCACCGGCCTCGGCCGCTCATCGTCGGGGCCGGCCTGTCCGCCGGTGATGAACGACAGGTAGCCCGGAACCAGGGGCAGCACGCAGGGGGAAGCGAACGAGACGACCCCGGCGGCGAAGGCGAGGGCCGGGGCCCACCATTCCTGGAGGCCCCGGTGGACCAGGTCAGCGATCACGCGGCCTATCTTCGCAGCCCGTTTGCCACCGCGCGGGACCCGCCACGGCCCGCGGGTCCCGGCCGCCGATATAATGCCGCTCGGTCAAACGACCTCGAGCCATGACGATGACCCTGGGGCTGCTCGCCTTGTCGACGAAGTACCTGCCGGTGCTCGTCTTCCTTGCGGCGGCGGGCATCCCTCCCGTCGTGGTGGGGGCGCTGTTCTTCGGGTTCCCTCGGGTCAAGCAGGCCCAGCAGGTCGTCCGGGACTTCGAGTGGAGCTGGACCACGGCGGTGATCGCCTCGCTGCTGCTGTGGTTCATCGCCATGACGCTGATCGTGATCATCCCCTCGTACTGGCTGTACTTCGCGGACCAGACGCTCGGATGGCGGGAGACCCGGCTGTGCGACGTGAGCTTCCTCCACAACTGCGGATTCTGGCTGTTCAAGCTGCGCGACGTGGTCGCCAGCGTCCTGTTCGGCGGGCCCTTCGGGATGCTCATCGTGGTCGCCTACTATCTTCAGAAGCAGCGCAGGAAGCTCCGCAGCGAGAGCGAGAGCCGGCCGATCGGAGGCTATCGTTGAGGGCTGGACCCGAGGAAGAGACGAACGAGGTGACCGGATGCCGTTCGTGAAGACCGAGGTCGACATCAAGACCGATTACTCGGTCGAGACCGTCGACCCGGAGTGGCTCAAGCAGGGGGTGAAGTCCCCCAAGCACCTCATGCTCGATCCCGAGCCGTGCATCCTGTGCCGGGCATGCGAGGACGTGTGCCCTTGGAACTGCATCTTCATGCTGGATCCCGGGATCGTGCGGGAGTCTCAGGACGACTCGGTGGAGGCCGAGGTCGAGGGGGCCTACGCGATCTTCGTCGTGGACGACAACGCGTGCACCCGGTGCTCGGTGTGCGTCGAGCGGTGCCCCAGCGATTGCCTGTACTATGCGCGCCTGCCGGAGGAGAGCGCGGGAGCCCGGACGCTCGCCGCCGTGCCCGCCTCCCAGAGGGTTGACGTCGAGGTCGAGTAGCCGAGGACGAGAGGACCCGAGCGGACTTGAAGCTTCGAGAGCGGTTGCCCAGGCCCCCGAGCCCCATGGAGCTTCTGGACAAGACGCGGGAGACCGAAGTCTGGAAGTCGATCTTCCGGCCCGGTTCGATCTTCAGGAGAGGCTACAAGGACACCCAGCGCGACCGGGCGTTGGCCATGATGAACAACGTCCTGTACCACCTGCATCCGGTGAAGATCAAGCGGCACGGCCTGAAGCTGACCTACACCTTCTGCCTGGGCGGATTGTCATTCTTCCTGTTCGTCCTGCTCACGATCACCGGTATCTTCCTGATGTTCTTCTACCGGCCCGCGGCCGACCTGGGGAACGCCACCGCGTACCACGACATGGAGATCATCCGGTCCAGCGTGTACTTCGGCGACCTGGTCCGGAACATCCATCGATGGGCGGCCCACCTGATGGTGTTCACCGTGTCGCTGCACATGGCCCGGGTGTTCTACACGGGCGCGTACAAGCCGCCCCGCGAGTTCAACTGGGTGGTGGGCGTCATCCTGCTGTTCCTGACGCTGGGGCTCTCGTTCACCGGCTACCTGCTTCCATGGGACCAGCTCTCCGTGTGGGCGGTGACGGTGGGCACGAACCTCGCCGGGTACTCGCCGCTGATCGCCAAGCAGGCTCGGTTCATCCTCATCGCGGGCATCGAGGTGGGCCCGGCGACGCTCTTACGCTGGTACGTCTTCCACGTCCTGTTCTTACCGTTCATCCTCGTGCTGTTCCTGGCCGTCCACTTCTGGCGGATCCGCAAGGACGGCGGGATCAGCGGTCCGCTGTAGGGAGGGACGATGGCCGAGCGCGAAGCGGCGCCCATGGACCAGGCGGTGTTCGACCAGACGCTGGCCGCCGAGCTGGCGAAGGGCACCGACCGCCGGGTGGCCGAGGGCCGGGCCCGTTCGGCCGGCGTCCGGGCCTATCGCAAGGTGCACGGCGAGCCGGAACGTGCGGGGAAGGCCCCCGAGGAGCGCGAGCACGCCGCCGCGCCCGCCGGCGGCGACGGCGATGGTGCCTCCGCGCCTGCCCCCGCCCCGGCACCGGCAGCCGCTGCTGCAGCCGTGCCGACGGGCGGGATGTACGTCCCACCACCGGCCGCGGCGGTCAGAACCGCGCCTCCGCCCACGGGGCGGGTCCCGGCGCCCCGCCCGGGTGCCCCCGACAAGCACCGGCTGCTCGCGCTGGTGGCCCCCGAGGGCATCCAGCGAGTGGAGCGGGAGCAGGGCGACCGCATCAACGTGTTCCCCCACCTGCTGATCGAGGAGTTCGTCAGCCTCCTCATCGTGAGCGTGGGGCTCATCGTCTTCTCCACCTTCGTCCAGGCCCCGCTGCGCGAGCTGGCCAACCCGAACCTGACCCCAAACCCGTCGAAGGCGCCGTGGTATTTCCTCGGCCTCCAGGAGCTCCTCCGCTACTTCCACCCGATGATCGCGGGCGTGATCATCCCGACCTTGATCCTGGTGGGCCTGGCGGCCGTCCCGTACGTGGACCGCAACCCCAGCGTGAAGCCTGGAGACCGGAAGATCGCCATCACGTGCTTCACCATGCTGTTCATGTTCGGCGCCACCCTGACCATCTTCGGATCGTTCTTCCGCGGCACCGGGTTCAA
This sequence comes from Actinomycetota bacterium, assembly GCA_036395815.1. Classification (GTDB taxonomy): domain Bacteria; phylum Actinomycetota; class UBA4738; order UBA4738; family UBA4738; genus DASWCX01. The sequence goes on from DASWCX010000119.1 coordinate 6,580, forward strand.
CTGGACCTGGCCGTGGAGCCAGGGCATCTTCTTCGACCTATGACCATTCGCGGGGAGCGCTGAGGATGCTGGCGATCACCCAGTCCACGCTGGCCGTGGGGGTGGTGGCCGTCCTGTTCGCCATCTTCATCCTGCTGCTCGCCAGCGCGCTGGTGCGGGCCCGGCGGGGCGAGCGGGCGCCGGCCACGGCGGCCAGGCCCGGGGCGGCGGCAGGAGCGCCGGCCGCGGCGCCCGCCGGGGCGAAGGGGGTCGTTTCGAGGCGCGACTTCTTCCGCGGCGGGCTCCTGGGATCGTTGCTGGTGTTCACGGCGCAGTTCGGCGGGGCCTCAATCGCGTTCCTGTGGCCGAACCTGAAGGGGGGGTTCGGCTCGGTCATCCAGCTGCCGGACACCTCGGACTCGATCCTCAACCAGATCCAGTCGGACCGGCAGCCCTACTACTTCGGCGCCGGTCGCTTCTACCTGATCAACTACAAGGGCGACGGGGTGAACTCGATCTACGCGGGCATCACCGCCGACGTGGGCAACGAGGGCCACCTCATGGCGATCTACCAGAAGTGCGCCCACCTCGGCTGCCGGGTGCCGTTCTGCCAGCAGAGCCAGTGGTTCGAGTGCCCGTGCCACGGATCGAAGTACAACTACGCGGGCGAGTATGAGCTCGGGCCCGCCCCCAAGGGGCTCTCCCGGTTCAAGGTCACGCTCACCGGCTCCACGGTCAAGGTCGACACGTCGACCATCATCGACGGCCCGCCCCGCGGCACGGACACGATCCACCAGGCCCCGGAGGGCCCGTTCTGCGTGGGCGGCGCGGCCTGACCGATGAGCATCGTGGCCGCCATCTCCTCCGGCAAGGCGCTGCTGATCGGCATCGCCTCGGGCGTGGCCCTCGTGCTTGTGGTGGGGGCCAGCCTGGCCGCCCTGCGCAGGCCTCGCCGGGCCAGGGGCCCGGACATCCCGCCGGCCATGCGGCCGGGGCCATCCGACCCCGACCTGGAGAAGCCGGTCCTCGAGAAGCTCTACGCCGCAGGGCTGCTCCTCGTGGTGATCATGGCGCTGTGGATCCCGGGGGTCTTCCTCCGGGAGAACGTGGCGAACAAGGACGACACCAAGCACCTCCTCACGCAGTCGATCGAGCGGGGCCGTCTCACCACGATGCCCGCCTCGGAGGCCAACCAGATCGGGTTCAACTGCCAGCGCTGCCACGGCCCGGGGCTGACCGGCGGGATGAACGTGTACAACGGGAACGCCGTGACGGTGCCGAACCTGACGACGGTCTGCGGCGGCGAGAAGTACGGCCACCCCCTGATCAAGAGCCTCGACGACATCATCCAGACGATCTCGGCGGGCCGGCCGCCGACCGACATGCCGTCCTGGAGCGTCCGGTTCGCCGGGGCCATGGACGACCAGCAGATCAACGACCTGGTGAACTACATCCTGTCCATCCAGAAGATCCCGCCGAAGGACAACATCTGCCTGAACCCGCCGCAGGCGTGAGGAGGCCGTGACCGGATGACCACGTTCGTCGCCCTCTCCCCCTTCTTCGGGAAGGGCGTGGCCGTCATCGTGTGCGCGCTCATCCTGTTCGTCGGCAGCATCTACGTGCTGCTCGCGGCGGTGTTCGGGCTCCGGATGGGCTACCTCGTGCTGGCGGTGTCCTTCTTCGCCTGGATGATCATCATGTCCGCCCTGTGGACCTTCGGCGCTCCGGGGACGCCGAAGAACCTCGGGCCTCGCGGGTACGAGCCGCACTGGCAGGTGTTCGCCTCCAGCGTCGGCCCCGCGACCCCCTCGAAGTATTCCCAGACCACCAGGTATCCGGACCGGCCGTGGCATCCGCCGGACGCGGTCACGCAGAACTCCGTGGACACGGTGCAGTCGGTGATGCAGAAGTATCTGGCCGGACTGGCCACGACCCAGCTCGAGCGACAGGGCAAGAAGGTCTGCTCGCCCGACGAGCTCCCCACCGCGGGGTGCTTCGTCCTCGACCCCACCACGTTCAGCATCCAGAGCGTCGAGTTCGCCAACGCCAACCCGAAGACGCACCTGGCGGCGGCCCAGGGGTTCTACGCACCCGGAGGGGCCGAGGTCACGATGTTCGCCTACTTCGACAAGGGGGACGTGCCGAAGTATTCGATCGCTTTCTTCGTCGGGTCGCTCTTCGGGTTCCTGGTCCACCTGCCGTTCCTGGATCGCGCGGAGCGCAAGCGCAAGGGCATCCTGACCGGCGGCACCGCCCCGGCCTGGTACGGGCCGGCCTAGAGGAAGAGGAAGAGGGACCCGGTGGACCTGCTGGCTTTGATCACCAACGGAGCGGACGCGTTCATCGCCTTCACCGTCCTGATCGTGGTGCTGTTCATCGCCATGCTCATCGCGATCAGCCGGTAGCCATCCGAGCCGCCTCCGTCGCCGCTTCGAGCGTCCGGTCGATCTCCGGTCCCCCGTGGGCCGCGGTCAGGAACCACGCCTCGTAGCCCGACGGCGGAAGGTAGATCCCCCGATCCAGCATGGCGTGGAAGAACCTCGCGTACCGCACGTGGTCGGCCGCCCGGACGTGCCCGAAGTTCCATATCGGGGTCTCGGCGAAGAACAGCGAGAGCAGCGACCCGACCCGCATGCACGTGGCCGGGACGCCGCGTTCGAAGAAGATCCGGACCAACCCTCGCTCCAACTCGCCGGCCGCCGCCTCCAGCGCCGGATACGGGTCTTCCTTATCGATGAGCGCCAGCGCGGCCAGGCCGGCGGCCACCGCCACGGGGTTCCCCGACAGCGTCCCGGCCTGATACACGTCCCCGACCGGGGCGAGGTGCTCCATCAGCGCTCGCGACCCACCGAACGCGGCCAGGGGAAACCCCCCTCCGACCACCTTCCCCAGGAGCGTCAGGTCGGGCCGGACCCCGTACAGCTCCTGCGCGCCGCCCGGTCGCACCCGGAACCCCGTGATGACCTCGTCGAACACCAGCAGCGCGCCGCTCAGGTCGCACATGGCCCGCAGCCCCTCGAGGAGACCACCGTGAGGGGCGATGACCCCCATGTTCGCCGCGACCGGCTCCACGATGACCGCGGCGATCTCGCCGGGCGCGGCGGCGAACGCCGCGTCGACGGCGTCGAGGTCGTTGAAGGGCAGCACGATGGTGTCTGCCGCCGCGCCCTCCGTGACGCCCGGCGACCCGGGGATGCCGAACGTCGCAACCCCGGAGCCCGCCCGAGCCAGCAGGGCGTCGGCGTGCCCGTGGTAGCACCCTTCGAACTTGATGACCTTGGCCCGCCGGGTCGCGGCCCTGGCCAGGCGGAGCGCCGACATCGCCGCCTCGGTCCCGGACGAGACCAGGCGAACCATGTCGATGCCGGGAACGGCCCGCACGATCCGTTCGGCCAGCAGGACCTCGGCCTCCGTGGGCGCTCCGAACGAGGTTCCCCGGCCGGCCGCCTCCACGGCCGCCCGCACGATCTCCTCCCGGGCGTGCCCGAACAGCAGGGCGCCCCACGACTGGACGAAGTCGAGGTAGGACCGGCCGTCGACGTCGTGGAGGTACGCTCCCCGCCCGCTGGCGATGAACGGTGGCGTGCCGCCCACGGCACGAAAGGCCCGAACCGGCGAGTTGACGCCTCCCGGGATGACCCGGTTCGCCGCGGCGAAGAGCTCGTCCGACCGACTCACCGGGCCGTCAGCCAATTCTCCACGCGGAGCTCGGGGATGCGGCTGAAGTGGCGGACGTTGCCGGTGACCAATGTCAGGTCCTGGGTTAGGACGATGGCTGCGATCCGAAGGTCTGGCTCGGCGAGAGATCGGCCCTCCGTCTCCAATCGAGCGCGAAGAGTCGCGTAGACCTCGGCGGCCTGTTCATCGAACGGAAGGATGGCCGCGGCCCTCGACACGATATCCCGGACCCTGCCGAGCAGGGCAGGACTGCCCTTCTTCACCGCCCCATAGAGAATCTCTCCGAGGGTGACCGCGGTCGTGTACTGGTCTTCAGCCGAAACGCGAGAAAGGCGCCGGATCAGCTGGAGTGGCGGGTCGCGCCTCACGGCCGCGCTCATGACATCGGTGTCGAAGCAGAACATGGATCAATCGAATGTCGGGGCGGGCCGATCGCGTGCTCGCCGTCGGGCCTGATAGATCCCCTTCACCACGTCGTCCAGGTCTTCCCAGTCGGCCAGCGCACCGACGACCGATAGGAGTCCCTCTGGGCGGCGCTTCCCGATCTGCGCCTCTTTGAGAGGAACGAGCGCGAGCGCGGGCTTGCCCCTTCGGTAGACGACGAAGCGTTCGCCACGCCCGACCCGATCGATCAATTCGGAGAATCGCGCTTTCGCCTCCGCTACACCGAGTCTGTCATCTGTGGGTTCTGCTGACATGATGGTCAATGGTACCACCGGATGACACCACCGAATCACATCACCGATCGCTTTCCGATGAGAGCGGGGTCGCGGTAACGTCCGGCTCGTGGTGGGGATGCGCCCGGCGAACGACGAAACGGTCACCGAACGCCCGCCCGGATGGGTCAGGTGGTTCGTCGGCCTGTTCCTCGGGGCGTTCGTGGTGTGCGCGTTGGCCGGGATCGAGGCCTGGCCGCTCACGGGGTGGCGGCTGTTCAGCCATCTTCGGCACGAGCACCAGACCACGTGGCAGGCGTTCGCCGTCGACGCGTCGGGCCTCGAAACGCGGGTCTCCTTCGCCAGGCTTCCCGCTGCCTACCACGGCTTCACCCTCATCGTGTCGCGGTTCGGGTCGGTCCCCCCTGGCCGCCAGATCCAGACCTGCCGCACCTGGGCCGCGGCGGTGCGGGCCTCCGGGGGGGAGGTCGCGGCACTGAGGATCTACCGCCTCGATTGGAACCTGGTTCCGCGCAAGGACGGCCGGCCGGCCGTTCCCCCCACCCGGACGCTGGAGCTCGAATGCCGTTGATCCGGCGGGTCGACGGCTGGCTCTTCGGCCCGGGCGATCCGCGGAGGCTGGCGGCTGTCCGGATCGGGCTCTGCTCGCTGCTGGCCGTGCGGCTCGCCCGGCCCCTGTACGCCGGCCTTGCCGGACAGCCCCGGACCCTGTTCCGGCCCATCTCGTTCATGCACCTGCTGCCCTCGATGCCGTCGAAGCCGGCCACGATCGCGGTTCAGGCCTGCGGGGTGGCCGCGGCGGTCCTGGCCGCGGCAGGACTGCGCTCGCGGATCCCCCTGCCTGTCGCCTGGACGTGCGGCGTGTTCCTGAACGGAATGGCCACCAGCACCGGCAAGGTGGTCCACAACGACGTGCTCTTGCTCCTGGCGCTGGTTCCCCTGCTCGCCGCGCCGACCGGCGAAGTGTGGTCGCTCGACGCGATCCAACGGCCGCCCGCTCCGGCCTCCACGCGGTACGGATGGCCGGTGCGAACGGCCATGATCGTCGTGGCAGGGGGCTACTTCTTCACCGGCTTCAACAAGCTGGTGTTCTCGGGTCCCGCCTGGGTCATCAGCGGGAACCTGCGATGGATCCTGTATACGGCGAGCGACGCCCGAGCCCGTCCGGTCTGGGCCGCCCTGTTCATCGCCGACCGGCCGTGGCTGGCGCACCTGGTGGCGGGAGCCACGCTGCTGCTCGAGATCGGATTCCCGCTCGTGCTGCTCCGGCCCCGGCTAGGCTGGTTGGTCGTGCCCGGCGCGGTGGCCCTGCACGCGTCCATCTGGGCCACCCTCCACCTCGATTATTCGGCCTGGGCCGTGACGGCGATCGTGGTGTTCGTGCCGTGGCCGGCGGTGGTGGACGCGATCAAGGTGCGCCGGGCCCTGCCACCGGTCAGGTCAGCCAGTCGGCCGCTTCCTTCGCGTGGTAGGTGAGGATGAGGCCGGCGCCGGCCCGCCTGATCCCGGTCAGTACCTCGAGCGTGGCCCGCCGGCCGTCGAGCCAGCCGTTCGCCGCGGCGGCCTTGACCATCGCGTACTCCCCGCTCACGTTGTAGGCGGCCAGGGGGAAGCCGAACCGTTCGGCGGCCCGCCGGATCACGTCCAGATACGGCAGCGCGGGCTTCACCATCACCATGTCGGCGCCCTCGTCGATGTCGGCCCGGATCTCGCGCAGGGCCTCCTTGGGGTTTGCGGGATCCATCTGGTAGCCGGTCCGGTCACCGAACCTGGGGGCGCACTCGGCCGCGTCCCGGAACGGTCCGTAGAAGGAGGAGGCGAACTTCGCGGCGTACGCCAGGATCCCGGTTCGCTCGAAGCCGGCCTCGTCGAGGGCCCCGCGGATCGCCGCCACCTGGCCATCCATCATCCCGGACGGCGCCACCATGTCGGCCCCGGCGTCCGCCTGGGCCAGGGCGATCCGGCGGTAGAGCTCGAGGGTCCGGTCGTTGTCGACGGCCCCATCCTCGCCCAGCACCCCGCAGTGCCCGTGGTCCGTGTACTCGTCGAGGCACAGGTCGGCGATCAGCACGTGCTCGTCCCCGAGCTCCTCGCGCATGGCTCGGAGGCCTCGCTGGGCGATCCCTTCGGGATTCCAGGCCTCCGACCCCTCGGCGTCCTTGCGCTCGGGCACCCCGAACAGGACGAATCCGGCGACTCCCTTCGACGCGATCTCCCGGGTCTCCTTCCGCAGCGATTCCAGGGTGTGCTGGGCGTGGCCGGGCATGGACTCGATGGCGACGGGCTCGTCGATCCCGTCCTTCACGAACAGGGGGGCGATCAGGTCGCTCGGCCGGAGCTCGGTCTCGCGGACCAAGGCCCGCATCGCCGGGGTCCGGCGGAGGCGTCGTGCGCGATGCTGGGGGAACCCCACGGCTACTCCTTCGACGATGGGCCCAGGACCCGTTCCAGGGCCGCCACGAGTCCCTCGATTGTATGCGGCTCGGCCACGGCGTCCACGGGGATCCCCTCCCTCCGGGCTCGCTCCGCGGTGACCGGCCCGATGCACACCACCCTGGGCCACCGTGCCGGCCGGGCCAGGGCGGCGAAGCCCTCCACCGTCGAAGCGCTGGTGAACGTCACGGCGTCCACCCCGCCTTCGTCGAGCAGCTGCCGCGCTTCCTGGGGGAGCTCTCGGGCCAGCGCCGTTCGGTACGCGTCGACCCGGACGGGAGTCCAGCCCTTGGCCGCCAGGGCGTCCTCCAGGCCGTCGGGGGCGATGTCTGCCCGAGCCAGAAGGACCTCGCCCGTTCCTTCCGGCATGGCGTCCGCCAGGGCCTCGGTCGTGTAGATCGAAGGGACCAGGGCCGGCTCCACGCCCC
>DASWCX010000120.1:0-4630 GCA_036395815.1 Actinomycetota bacterium
GAGCGCCTTTCGACCGGCTCCTGAAGTCAAAGGACCGGCGGTCGGCCATCGTGGCGCTCGTCGAGAAGTACAAGACCGAGTACGGGGAGCTGGTCGCCGCTTACCGCGCCCGGTTCGAAGCGAACACGGCCGCCTAGGAAGGGGAGAGGGCCGCGCGGGCCCTTACCAGGGATCGGGCCCGCTTGGCCATCCCGCGCCACGGATCCTCCACCCGCTCCAGCCGCGCCATGATCGTTCGAACGGTGAACCGGTCGGGGCGGAGCGTTCGATCCTCCACTTCGCTCCACTCGAGAGGGGTGGCCACCGTGGCGCCGGGGCGAGGCCGCACCGCGTAGGGCGGGACGGCGGTCTGCGCGTAGCGATTCCGCAGCAGGTCGAGGTACAGCCTGCCCTCGCGGTTCGCCTTCCGGAACTCCATGGTCAACCGGTCAGGGTCCCGCCGAACCAGCTCCGCCGCGACAACCCCCGCGAAGTCGTGGACCTCGTCGAAGTCGGCCCGGCCGTCGATGGGCACCGTCACGTGCAGCCCCTTACCTCCGGTGGTCTTGACGAAGGACGACAGGGCCAGCTCGTCGAGCAGCGGCTTCAGCAGCAGGGCGGCGTGGCGGGCCTCCTCGAAGTCCTCCCACGGGTCCAGGTCGAAGATCAACTGGTCGGGACACTGGAGCCGGTCGGCGCGGGACAGGGCGACGTGGGGGGTGATGCACGCCTGGTTCGCCATGTAGACCAGCGTGGCCGCCTGGTCGACCACCACGTGGGAGACCGAACCGCCCTTCTTCGGCACCGTGGTCCGGGCGATCCACGGCGGGAAATAGGAGGGGGCGCCCTTCTGGAATACGCGCTCGCCGTCGATCCCGTTCGGATACCGCTCCATCGACACCGGTCGCCCGCGAACGTGCGGCAGCATCCGAACGGCGACCTGCCGATAGTGCTCGACCAGCTCGCCCTTGGTGATCCCGTCGTCCGGGAACAGGACCTTGTCGGGGTTCGAAACGGCCACCGTCCGGCGGCCCACCCTGAGGCTCACGCCGGAAGCGCTACCCGCCGGCCGGCTTCGTTCCACCCGCGGCCTTCATCCGCGCGGTGACGGCGTCGCGGCGCGACGGCTGCTCCTGGCCGCTTCGGAACGCCGCCTTGTAGGCCTCGAAGTCCCACGTCTTCAGGAAGTCCCGGGCCGCCGTCTGGCCCGAGGCGAACAGCTCGTCGGCCTTCTCGGGCGTCAGGTCGAACTGCGTCGTCTTCACCCCGAGGTTCGAGATGGTGATGGTCCGGACGAACGTGTCGCGCTCCAGGTACAGCTTGTCGTGCGCGTCGGTCATGGTGGACACCAGCGACATCAGGAAGTCGACCAGGCTCTTCAGCGCGTTGTCCTTGACGGGCTTGTCGGGAAGGCCACCGGGTTCCGGCACCTTCGGGTCCGGGTTGACCAGCTTGAGGCCGAAGGTCGGCCACTCGGGCATCCCGTCCGAGTCGAACACCCACACCGGGAAGTTCGAGAGCATCCCGCCGTCCACCAGGACCACGTCCTCGTTCCCGACCCTCCGCTTCACCGGCTCGAAGAAGATCGGGATGCTCATGCTCATCCGGACGGCGTCGGCGATGTCCAGGTCGTCGGGGTCCGCCACCCCGATCACGGCGGCGTCCCGCGGCAGGACCAGCAGCGAGTGATGGGTGGCGTCCGACACGATCACCTGCAGGCGGTACTGCCACCTCGGGTCCGCCTCCCCTTCCACCTTGAGCTGGCCGAACTTCGTGATCCCCTTCTTGGCCAGGAGATCGCCGATCCAGTCGTGGAACACCTTCCCCTCGTAGAGACCGTGATCCTTGACGATGCTGAGCGGCTTGCCCAGAAGCGTGATCTTGTCCTCCCAGCCCTTGTCCTCGAACGAGTAGAAGTTCGTGGACTTGAGGACGTCGTGAAGCTCCTCCGCCGAGTAGCCCGCGGCGACCAGCGAGGCCACGATGGCGCCGGCCGAGGCCCCGGCGACGTTCTGCGCCACGTAGCCTTCCTCCGCGAGCACCGAGTACGCCCCGACCAGCGCGATGCCCTTGACGCCCCCGCCCTCGAAGACGAGGTCGACCTTCTTCTCTTCGGTCCCGCCGGGTCCGTTGCCCGTCATCTCGCCCACCCCCTTTGGTTCATCTAAGCTCGCGACGGATCGATCCGTCAATCAGTCATCCTTGCCGTTCGATGAACGCGATCCGGCGGCTGGTCCTGTGGGACGTCGACGGGACCCTGCTGTCCGCGGGTGCCGCGGCCCGCGACGTGTTCGACCAGGCGGTGGCCGCCGTGGTCGGCCGGGACCCGGGTGGACACGGGGTCTCGATGAGCGGGAAGACCGATCCCCAGATCGCCCTGGAGATCCTGGCGTCGCTGGCCCTGTCCGAGTCGGACGCCCGCCGGCATCTGCCCGCGGTCCTCCGGGCCCTGGAAGGCCGGCTCGAACACGCCGTCCAGCTCATCCGGGAGAACGGTTCGGTGCATCCGGGGGTGGTGGAGGTGCTGGCCCGCCTCGACGCCGACCCCCGGGTGCTCCAGTCGGTCCTGACCGGAAATCTGGCGGCGAACGCCCAGCTCAAGCTGGGGGCGTTCGGCCTGGACCGGTGGCTCGACCTCGAGGTGGCGGCCACGGGAAGCGACGACCACGACCGGACCAACCTGGTGCCGGTGGCGCTGGACAAGGTGGCGGCTCGGTACGGCCGCCGGCTGGACCCGGCGGACGTCTGGGTGGTGGGCGACACCCCGCTGGACCTGGCCTGCGCCCGCACCGGCGGGGCGAGGTGCCTGCTGGTGGCGACGGGCCGCCCGACGCTCGAGGAGCTCTCGGGCCTCGGCGCGGACGCAGTCGTACCCGGCCTGGCCGACGTGGAGCGAGCGGTCCGGATCCTCACCGGCCGCCGCGCCTCGCGGTAGGCTCCCGTCGATGAAGGGTCGCGTTCGGAGCGTCGCGGCGCTTTTCGCGGTGGGGGTGGCGTTCGGCCTGCCCTCCACGACCCACGCCGCCAGGACCCCCGCGGCCCCGGCCATCCCTCACTTCACCGACGTGACCGCCGCCTCCGGCATCGACGTCACCGGGCTGGGGAACGCCTCGTCGTGGATCGACTACGATCGCGACGGCGACCAGGACCTGTTCGCCACGAACTCCGGCTTCCCGGGCCAGGTGTGGCTTTACCGCAACGACGGCGGGACCTTCACCGACGTCACCGCGGCGGCCGGATTCGGAGGCGAGTCGATCCGGTCGGTGGCCTGGGGCGACGAGGACAACGACGGGTGGCCGGACCTGGCGGCCACGACGTACGCGTCGAACAGCCGGACCGAGCTTTTCCACAACGACGGCGACGGCACGTTCTCCAGGACGCTCCTGAGGAAGGCCGGCATCCCCTGGCGCGTGTCGTGGGCCGACTACGACCGGGACGGCTTCCTGGACCTGTACCAGTCGAACGCCAGCGCCGACTTCCTGTACCACAACAACGGGGACGGAACCTTCGCCGAGGTGGCGGCGGCGGCCGGCGTGTCGAACACGCAGTTCAGCAACGACGGCGCGTGGGCGGACTTCGACGGCGACGGGTGGCCCGACCTGTTCGTCGCCGACGACGGCGCCGACCACCTCTACCGCAACGACGGCGACGGGACGTTCACGGACGTGACGCTCTCGGCGGGGGTGAGCGATCCGTCCGAGAGCCAGGCCGCCTGCTGGGGCGACGCGGACAGCGACGGCCGCCCCGACCTGTACGTGGTCGACATCGACGCGAACCACAACCATCTCTACCGCAACGACGGCGACGGGACGTTCGCCGACGTCACCCTCACGGCCGGGGTGGGCGATGTGGGCGACGGTCGGACCTGCGCCTGGCTCGACGTCGACAACGACGGCCGGCTCGACCTGTTCGCCACCGACCACGTCCACCTGAGCCGGCTGTTCCACAACAACGGAAACGGCACCTTCACCGACATCGCCGGGCCGGCCGGGATCGCCCAGCCGTTCGACGTGTTCGACGCGGGGTGGGCCGATTACGACGGCGACGGCGACCTCGACGCGTTCGTGGTCGGGCACGCGGGCAACGTGCTCTACCGGAACGACGGGCCGGTGGGCGGATGGTTGGAGGTCGACCTGGTCGGCGTGGCCAGCAACGGGAGCGCCATCGGGGTCACGGTCACGCTCAAGGCCCCGCGGACCAGGCCCAACCGCACGGTGGACGGATCGAGCGGAGCCTACGGCCAGAACAGCCTGACGCTCGAGTTCGGCCTGGGATCCCTGCCCGGCCCGTTCACGCTCGCCGTGCGGTGGCCGAGCGGTGCGACCCAGACGGTGAGCGGGATCGCGCCGAACCAGCATCTCGTGATCACCGAGCCCACCCGGCGCAAGGGGGCGTGATGGACGAGTCGTCCGTGGCCGACTGGATGGGGCGGTACCTTCGGGCCTGGGGCTCGAACGACCCCGGCGACATCGGATCGCTGTTCACCGATGACGCCCGCTACTACACCGCGCCCCATCGCGAACCCTGGACCGGCCGCGACACCATCGTCCGGGAGTGGCTGGGGCGCAAGGACGAACCGGGAACGTGGGAGTTCCGGTGGGAGCTCCTGGGGGTCTCCGGCGGCCGGGCCTTCGTCCGGGGCTGGACGACG
>DASWCX010000121.1:0-7907 GCA_036395815.1 Actinomycetota bacterium
CGCCTGGCGGACCCAGCGCGGCAGGCGTGGGACCGGCTGGCCGCGCTCGAGGGCCTGGTGGCGCTCCGGCCGTGGGTGGACCCGTCCGCCTGGTGGTTCCAGCGCGACTGGACCGGAACCGACCGCCCGCTTCACGAGAGCATCCGGGTCTCTTTCTCGAAGCTCGACACGTTGGAGAACTGCGAGCTGCAGTACGTGCTGGCCCAGGAGCTCGGGCTGGAGACCCGGGCGGGCTACCACGCCTGGGTCGGAGGGCTGGTCCACCAACTGGCGGAGGAGTTCGATCGGGACGAGCTGCCCCGGACGCTGGAGGCGCTGGTGGCCGCGGCGGACGAGCGGTGGCGGCCTGGGGAGTTCCCGTCGTTCGCCGTCTCGGAGGCCTTCCGGCGCCTGGTGACGAAGAACATCCTCCCCGGTTGGTTCCACGAGTTCGGCCAGAGCAAGCCGCTCGACCGCGAGGTGGAGTTCGCCTTCGAGTTCGAGGGAGCCACGGTCAGGGGGTACATCGACCGGATCGGAAAGGCCGGCTCGGGCACCCAGATCACGGACTACAAGACCGGCCGGTCCCGGGGCAAGGGCAAGGCCGAGGAGAACCTCCAGCTCGGGATCTACTACCTGGCGGTGAACACCGCGCCCGAGCTGCAGGAGTACAGGCCGGTGAAGGCCGTCGAGTTGGCCTACCTCCGGGACCGGGACTGGAGGACCGGCCACATCGCCCGAGCCGCCCTCGGCCTCACGTCGAAGGACGAACCGGAGTATCGGCGCCAGATGACCGAGCGTCTGGCCGGTCTGATCGGACAGCTCGGGGAGCTGATCCGGACCGAGCGCTATCGGCCCAACCCCTCCGCGGACTGCCACTTCTGTCAGTTCAAGCCGCTGTGCCCCCTGTTCCCGGAGGGGGCCGAGCTGTTCCCCGTGGGGGCCCCGTGACATCCGCCAGATTCCCGCCCGAGATCGTCGAGGCCATGGGGGCCGTGCCCACCGACGAGCAGTGGACCGCCATCTCCATGCCGCTCGAGCCGTACGTGATCGTGGCCGGAGCGGGCTCGGGCAAGACGTCGGTGATCGCCGCACGGGTGGTCTACCTGGCCCTGGTGGCCCTGGGCCGCGTCCCCGCCGACCACCAGGGCGTGCTTCCCGGCAACGTCCTGTGCCTCACCTTCACCAACAAGGCGACAGAGAACCTGATGCTCCGGGTGCGCCGGGCCCTGTCGGCGGTGGATCTGCCCGAGGGCGAGGAGCCCGCGGTCCTCAACTACCACGCGTTCGCCGGGCAGGTCATCGAGCGGTACGGGCTGCTGGCGAACATCGAGACCGGCCAGCGGATCCTGTCGGGCGCGCAGCGGTCGGAGCTGTGCGCCCGCGTCCTGGACCGGATGGCCTTCGAGCACGTCAGGGCGGAATGGCAACCGTCGGTGATCGACAAGATCCTCACCCTGGCCGACCAGATGGCGAACCACAGGGTGACCCCGGAGCAGGTGGTGGCGTTCAACGAGGCCCGCCTGGAGGAGCTGGCCCAGTATCGAAGCGACCGCGCCTACCAGGCGGCCCAGGAGCGGATCGAGCTGGCCCGCGCGGTCCGGCTGTTCCAGGACCTCAAGCAGGGCCTTCGGGCCATCGACTTCGGCGACCAGATCACGCTGGCGCTCGACCTGGTCGAACGGTACCCGCAGATCGCCCGGGACTACAGGTCGCGGTTCCACACCGCGGTCCTGGACGAGTACCAGGACACGAACGTGGCCCAGGCCCAGCTGATCTCGGCCGTGTTCGGCGCGGGCTTCCCGGTGGCCGCGGTGGGTGACCCGGACCAGAACATCTACGCGTGGCGGGGGGCCAGCCTGTTCAACCTCCTGGAGTTCCCCACGGCGTTCCCCAGGGCGGACGGCGCTCCCGCCGCGAAGCTCCCGCTGTACACGAACTTCCGCTCCGGCGCGGCGATCCTGGCCGCGGCGGACGAGGTGATCGATCCCCTCCCTTCGAGCCAGCGTCCCGACCCCGAGAAGAGGCTCGTACCGTGGAAGGAGCGAGGGGAGGGCGAGGTCGCGCTGTCCCGGGTGGACGACGAATGGACCGAGGCGTGCCGGATCGCCGACCGGATCGTGGAGCTGCACGGCAAGGATCCGGCGAACAACCCGTGGTCGAGCTTCGCCGTCCTGTGCCGCAAGAGCCGACTGTTCACCCCCGTGGAGCGGGCGTTCGCCGAAGCGGGGATCCCGGTGGAGATCGTCGGCCTGGCGGGGCTGCTGAAGCTCCCCGAGGTGGTCGAGATCCTGGCCTACGCCAAGGCCGTGGCCGACCCTTACGCCAGCGTGAGCCTGGCCCGGATCCTGCTGGGCCCGCGGTATCGGGTGGGATTCAAGGACCTGGCCCGGGTGGCGGCGTGGGCGAAGGACAGGAACCTGGTGCTGCGGGACGCGGACGACGACGAGACGGCCCCGTTCCTGTTCGCCGAGGCCTTCGAGCACTTGGACGAGGTGACGTTCCTGTCCGAGGAGGGGACGATCCGGCTCGAGGAGTTCCGGCGCGAGCTGGCCGGGCTGCGGGCGGAGGCGGGGAGGCCGGTCGGGGAGTTCCTGGCCGAGGTGATCCGCCGGACCGGGCTCCTCGGCGAGCTGGAGGCCGGCGACGACGCCTTCGCCCGATCGGTGAAGCGCAACCTCGCCGCGTTCCTGGACGAGGTCCACGCATTCTCGCCCCTGGAGGGCGAGCTGACCCTCCGGGCGTTCCTCGACTACGTCGAGGCGGTTGAGGCGAGCGACCGCCCCGAATGGTCGCCGGTGCAGCCCAGCGAGGAGGACTCGGTCAAGGTCATGACGATCCACCAGGCGAAGGGGCTCGAGTTCGACACCGTGTTCGTGCCCGGGTTCGCCAAGGGCCTTCTGCCCGACGTCCGGGTCCAGCACAACCCGGCGGAGAGCGGCAAGTCCCTCGACTTCGAGCTGCGCGGGGACGCGTCGATCCTGCCCAGGTTCGGCGGGGTGTTGAGCCGGTTCCACGAGGCCCTGCGGGGGCAGGCCGAGATCGAGGAGCGTCGCGCCTGCTACGTGGGACTGACCCGCGCCCGGGACCGGCTGTTCGTGTCGGGGGCACACTGGTACGGGGATGGACAGACGGTGAAGGAGCCGAGCGCGTTCTTCGAGGAGCTGGCGGATTGGGGCGAGGCGAGCGGCCGCGCCTCGGTCGATCGCGGCGCCGAGCCGCCGGAGTCGAACCCCCTGGCCGGATACCGGGAGCGGTTCGTCCGAGACTGGCCCGGACCGGCCACCCGAGCCGAGCCCGACGAGCTGTTCACTGACGGGTGGCGGCGGGCGGCGGCGCGGGCGGCCGAAGAGGGCGGAGGCCAGGGTTCGCTGATCGACGCGCTGGGGCCCGAGGAGCGGGCGGCGTACGAGCGGGCGGCGGAGCGGAGCCGGCAGCTCGCCGCCGAGGTGACGGCGCGGGAGGTGGAGCCTCCGGGCAGGGCGAGGCTGCCCCAGACGGTGTCGGTCGGCGGGCTCGTCGACTACGCCCGGTGTCCGAAGGTCTTCTTCTGGTCCTACATCCGGCCCCTGCCCAGGTTCAGCGGGCCCGCCGCGCGGATCGGGAGCCAGATCCACGCGTGGATCGAGCGCCGGTCGAGCGGCCAGGCGTCGCTGCTCGAGCTGGACGAGTCGCCCGACCTCACGGCGGACGAGCTGTCCGGAGAGCCCGGGAGGACGGAGCGGCTCCAGCAGGGGTTCCTGGCGAGCAGGTTCGCCGACCGGGTCCCCCTGCACGCCGAGCGCCCGTTCCTGCTGCACGTGGACGGGTTCGTGGTGAGCGGCCGGATCGACGCGATCTTCGGCACCGCCGACTCCTCGTGGGAGGTGGTCGACTACAAGACCGGCCGGGTCCCCGACCCGGAGGATGCGATCTCCCGCCTCCAGCTCGACGTGTACGCCCTGGCATGCATGGAGGTGTGGAGGAAGGCGCCCGAGGAGCTCACGCTCACCTACCTGTACCTCGGGACGGACCCCGTGACCGAGGTGAGCCGGGAGGCCGGCGACCTCGAGGGGACCAGGCGCCGGGTGGTCGAGACGCTCTCCGCCATGGCCGAGGGCCGGTTCGACCCCACGCCGGGACCGCAGTGCCGGTGGTGCGACTTCCTGTCCTTCTGCGACGCCGGCCAGGCCTTCCTGAAGGACCGCGCCTAGCCGGCGTCCGGGCGAGGGGGCGGCTCGGTGATCGCGCCGTCGTCGGGGACGCGTCGTTCGCGCAGGAACCGGGCCACGTCCTCGGGCTCGATCACTCCCACCAGGGTCCCATCTTCGACCACCAGGACGGTCCGGCTCTCGGCGGTCCCGAGCCGGTCGGCCACCAGGTCGAGCCGTTCGCTCGGTCCGGCCTCTACCGTTCCCCTGGTTCCAACCATCGCTTCCCTGACGGGCCGGTCGAGGGGGACCCCTCGGATCGTCCCCAGCGACACGAACCCGACCACCCGCTCGCCGTCGACCACGGGGAAGGCCTCGCCTTCGTGCCCCGTCAGGTACCGGTGGAGGGCCTCCTCGACCGGCAGCTCGGCCGGCACCGTCGGCGGCGGGGGCGACATCACCTGACTCGCGGTGACGGACTCGAGCCGTCGGCGCCGGTCGCCCTCGGCCAGGGCGCCGCTTGCCGTCCGGAACAGGAACCACCCGATCAGCGCCGGCCACAGGGCCAGCGGGTTCTGGTCTCGGACGAAGAAGAAGACCCCCGCCCCGATGATCACCGCCGCCAGGCCCTGCCCCGAGCGGGCGGCGATCGCTGTGGCCCGGGCCAGGCTGCCGGTGGCTCGCCACACCGCGGATCGCAGCAGCCGCCCGCCGTCGAGCGGGAAACCGGGCAGCAGGTTGAACACCCCCAGGAGCAGGTTCGCCCGCCCCAGGTCCAGGAACATGGAGACGATCGGATGGCCTCCGCCGTCGCGGACGCCCGACCATGCCAGGAGGAATAACGCCCCCAGGGCCAGGCTCGTCCCGGGCCCCACAACGGTGACCAGGAACTCGTCGGCCGGACCCCGGGATTCGATCCTGGCCTGGGTGGCCCCGCCGAACATGTAGAGCGTGATCCCGACCACGGGGATCCTTCGGAGCTTCGACATGCCCGCGTGGGCCAGCTCGTGGGCAAGGATCGAGCCGAAGAACAGCAGGGTCGTGAGCAGCGCCACTCCGCCCGCGGCCGCCGGCGACGTCTCCGGGTACTGGGACCGGTCCGAGAAGGTCGCCCACAGGTTGAACGCGATGAGGGCGGCGATGATGGCGAGCGAGGGGTCAATGCGGATCTCGACCCCCCCGATGCGCCCCAGGCGCCATCCCCTCTGCATCCGCCCCTCCGGTCAGGCCGCCAGGTCGATCCGTTCGGGATGGGTGTACACGTTGAACCCTCCGTCCCGGAGGAACCCCACCACCGTCATGCCCAGGCGCTCGGCGGCGTCGACGGCCAGGCTGGACGGGGCCGACACCGCGCAGAGCAGCGGGACCCCGGCCACGGCAGCTTTCTGGACCAGCTCGAAGCTGGCCCGTCCCGACACCAGGAGGAGCCGGTCGTGGAGGGGAAGCGCGTTCGACAGCAGCGCCTCGCCGACCAGCTTGTCCACGGCGTTGTGCCGCCCGACGTCCTCCCGCAGCGAGACCAGCCGCCCGTCGGGGTCGAACAGACCGGCCGCGTGCAGGCCTCCGGTCTGCTCGAAGATCCGCTGGGCCTGACGGAGGGCGTTCGGGAGCCGGAGCAGGGTGGCTCCGCCCACCACCGGCCCGGCCGGCAGGGGCCGGCACCGAACCTCGACCTGGTCCATCGAGGCCTTCCCGCAGATCCCGCAGCTGGACGTGGCGTAGAAGTTGCGGCGGAAGGCGCCGGGATCCAACGCGCCGGCCAGGCGGACGGTGACCACGTTGTACTGCTGCTCGGCCGCGGGGAGCTCGCAGTAGTTGACGGAGGCGATGTCCTCGGCCCCGCCGACCAGGCCCTCGGTGAACAGGAACCCCGCCGCGAGCTGGAAGTCGTTCCCGGGCGTCCGCATGGTGACGGCCACGCTCACCGCTTCCTGGCCGGGGCCGCCCGCCCTGATCTCCATCGGCTCCTCGGAGGCCAGCCGGTCGGTGCGTTCGAACCCCGCGCCCCGGCGAAAGGCCAGGATCCGTCGGACGGACACGTTCCGCCGGAGCGCCCCGTCCTCGTCCTGTAGCTCGCTCACGGCACCCCCTTCCGCGCGAGCCGGCAGTCGAACACCTCACGGTCGGTCACCACCAGATGCACCCGCTGGTCGGCCGGGCCGCGCGGCACGTGGGCCACCATCTGCGCATGGAAGCAGATGCCGATCCGGGCCGCATCGGGCCGCACCCCCGGCAGGTAGCGATCGTAGTGGCCGCCCCCGTATCCGAGCCGGAATCCCTCCCGATCGAAGGCCAGCCCCGGCACGATGACCGCGTCGATGGTGGCCGGGTCGATGGCCGTGCGCCCGGCGGGCTCGCGAGGCCCGTAGTCGGTCACGACCAGCGGCTCCCCGGGTCGGAACTCGGCCGCGCCCATCCGGTCTTCCTCCAGGAACGGGAGCAGCAACCTGCGTCCCGGCTCGGCGACGAGCCCTTCGACGATGGGATCGGTCGGAACCTCGGTGCCGAACGAGGAGAACAGCAGGACGGTCCCCGCGTCGCGGATCTCCGGGAGGGACAGCAGCCGGGCCCGGACCTCCAGGGCCAGCGGGCCGCGATCGGATTCGGGGATCGAACGCCGCACCGATCGCATCTCGGCCCGAAGGGCGGCTTTCTCCCCGTCGAGACGTCCTGCCGGCGCAAGCCCGTCGTCCACGCCCCGATGCTACGCCGCCCGGTGAGCGGGGCCTCGCCGGTGAGCCCAAGCCCGACTCGCCCAAGCCCGCCTCGTGTCGTACCCGATTTGTCCCGGGGCGCTGGTTTGTGGAACGGTGCCCCGGGTAGCTCATCGGCGTTCGCTGGATCGGGAGGAAGGCGTGGGCGCGTTCGACTCCTGGGGTCCGCTCTCTGAGTGGCCCGTCCTGAGGCAGGCGAAGCGCAGGGATCTCGTGGGCCTGGGGAAGCAGGCCTTCTCCAAGCGAACCCTGGAGCTCGCCCCCCGGACCCGGACCGCCGACAAGGTGGTCAAGTCGATCTGCCCATACTGCGGGGTGGGCTGCGGCCAGAACGTCTACGTCAAGGGCGGCAGGATCACCGACATCGAGGGCGATCCGGACTCCCCGGTCTCCGAGGGGTGCCTGTGTCCGAAGGGGGCGGCCACGTTCCAGCTGGTCACCGGGTCCCACCGGGTGCACGACGTCCTGTACCGCCGGCCATTCGGGACCGCGTGGGAGACCATCCCGCTCGACCGAGCCATGGACATGGTGGCCGAGCGGGTGAGGAAGGCCAGGGACGAGAACTGGGAGGACACCGACGGCGAGGGGCACCCGCTGAGGCGAACGCTTGCCATGGCCTCGCTCGGCGGAGCCACCCTCGACAACGAGGAGAACTACCTGATCAAGAAGCTGTTCACCGCGCTGGGGATCATCCAGGTCGAGAACCAGGCCCGAATATGACACAGCTCCACGGTCCCCGGTCTGGGGATCTCGTTCGGGAGGGGCGGTGCCACCACGTTCCAGCAGGATCTGGCCAACTCCGACTGCATCGTGATCGAGGGCTCGAACTTCGCCGAGTGCCACCCGGTCGGCTTCCGGTGGGTCATGGAGGCGAAGCGCCGGGGCGCCACCATCATCCACGTCGACCCCCGGTTCACCCGGACCAGCGCCATGGCCGACATCCACGTGCCGATCCGGGCCGGGACCGACATCGCCTTCCTGGGCGGGATCGTCCGGTACGTCATCGAGAACGAGCGGTGGTTCCCTGAGTACGTCCTGAACTACACGAACGCCGCAGCCATAGTGAGCCCGGAGTTCCAGGACA
>DASWCX010000122.1:0-4104 GCA_036395815.1 Actinomycetota bacterium
CGCGAACGCGACGGGATCGCTCAACGGCGGCCCGGATGGTTCGTTCAAGGACGGCGAGCTGGGGCGCCCAGCCGAGGCGAGGGCGAGCCCACAGCGCGGCCTGCCGACCCAGCTCGGGGAGCTCGGTCCGCCTGCGGTAGGCGGAGAGCATGGCCGAGGCCAGCGCCTCCGGATCCGCCGACGGAGCCCAGAACGCGAACGGCGCGTCGGGGGGGACGATCCGGTGCGCCGCGATGTCGGTCAGCGCGACCGGGAGGCCCGCGCACAGGTACTCCACGAGCTTCAGCGGGCTGGAGAGCTCCCACTCCCACCTGCGGGGAAGCGGGACCAGGCCGAGATCCGCACCCTCCAGCACCTCGCGGACCCGGTCGTGGGGCACGGGATCGAGGAACGCCACCCGGTCCTCCACTCCGAGCCTGGCCGCCAGGCGCCGGAGTTCGCCCAGGGCGGCCCCCGTGCCGAGCAGGGCCAGCGTGAGGTCCGGCGCCTCCGCCGCCAGGATCGGGAGCGCCTCGACGGCTTCGATCAGGCCGCGGCCGCGGGAGATGCTGCCGTGGTAGATGACGACGAACCGATCCTCGACCTCCCGGCGCCGCGGCGCCGGCGGACCCGGCTGAGCGGGCCGATCGCACCAGGAGCAGCCGGAGCCCCACACGGGGATGGTCCGGGCGTCCAACCTCGCAAGGCGGGCCACCTCGTCCCGAAAGCCTTCGGTGATGGCGGTGACGGCCTCGGCTCGCCGGGCGAACAGCCGCAGCGTCGCCGCGAACCGCCGGCGCTGGACCCAAGTCCGCACGCCGCCCGCCTCCACCGGCGGGGTCCGCAGGTCGAGGACGATGGCCGGAGCCTCCCGGCCGGCCCTCCGCCGGCGGTTCCGCCACCACAGGATGGGCGGCAGGAGGGCGAAGTCGGTGACGATGACGTCGGCGCCCGCGCCCCGCGACCGGAGCTCGCCGAGGAGCCGGGGCCACAGCCAGGCCCACCCGGCGAACGGCACGTAGCGGGTGGGGAGGAACGTCGAGGGGATGCCGGAAACGGGTCGATGCCCTGGACGGGCCCCGCAGACCAGGTGCACGTCGTGGCCCTGCCGGAGCAGGTACCGGACTCCCTCGATTCGGTCGGTCACGCCCGGGTTGCCTTCGGCCACGGGGTCCGCGCTGGCCCACAGGATCGCCGCCACTCAGGCGCCCTCCATCGGGGCTCGGCCGGTGTCGCGCGCTGTCTGTGCCACGAGCGCGAGGGCCCAGTAGGCGGCCACCACCCCGGGGTCGGACCAGGACGCGGTGTATGGCCCGGTGAGCAGGATGATCGCCGCGACCACCGGCATGGCGAGGGTGACGGCACGGGCCAACGGGTCGCTCGAGGAGAGGGGCCGCATCGACGCCCATCCCGGCAGACCGATCAGCAGGATGATCAAGCCGAGGGCGGGGAACCCGAGCCCCAGGACGACCCGCTGGACGGACTGGAGGCTCCTGGTGCGAAGGGCCGGGAACCGGCTCAGCGAGAGCTTCGCGTCGGGCGTGGCCCCGGCCCCCACGAACGACTGCCCGGGACCCTGGCCGAACAGCATGCCGGATGGCCCCGTCTGTGCGTCGGCTCTGGCCGCGAACACGAGGAACCCCAGGCGGGAGTTGGGTCCCTGGCGCAGGCTCTCGTCGTAATACTGCGCGAGGTAGCGGTTGCTGTAGATCGAGGTGGCCGCGGTGGACGCGCACCCCGCGCAAGGAGGAGCCACGGCGAAGGAACGAGCCCCCCAACCCGCCACCGCGAGGATGACCAGCAGCCCGGCCAACACCCCGGGTCGCGGCCCACGGCCCAGCATCGTCGCCCTGACCATGAGCAGGAACACGGCCAGGGGAAGGAACACCACGAACATGGCCGCCGATCCGAGCGCCATCGGCAGGATCACGGTCGGCCCGATCGCCCACAGCGTCCACCAGGGAATGGCCCGCTCCATCGCCAGGGCGAACCACACCGCGGCCATTGCCACGAGGAACACCATCATCACGCCCGATCCCCCCGCCCCGAAGGTCCCGACCACGCCGTCGCCCGCCCCGTGCAGTCCGAACTGGGCCACGGCGAACGGCAGCTGCAGCAACGAGCCGGCCAGCAGGACCCGGAGCAGCAACCTTCCGTCCTTCCAGGTCAGCCCGGCGATCAGCAGGGCCAGAGCCCAGAGGGGGAAGCGGACGAACTGCCGGAGCGACCCGACCAGCGCCCGGGCCGAGTCGTGGTTGACGACGGCGGATGCCAGCGCCAGCAGCGCCAACAGGGCTACCAGGGCTCCCGCCCTGCGGACCAGCGGCGGGAGGTTCGGGGCCCCTTGGAGGGCGACCAGGGCACCCGCGCGAAGCGCCACCAGCGCGATCAGCGCGTCCGGGACCACGCTGAGCGGGCCGGAGGACGACGGGGCGAGCAGGCGGAACCCGAGGGCTGCGCCGAGTGACAGGGAGGCGAGCCATCCCATCGGCACCACGAAGGTGATGGCGGCGAGGGCGGCCCCGAGTACGAGCGACCCGGCCCTGGTCCCGCCGCCCAGCGCCGCGCCGACCACCACCGCGACGGCCGGCGGGACGTACCGGTCGACGGTGCTCCGGGAGGCCAGTCCCGCCTGCATCCTTACTCCAGG
Organism: Actinomycetota bacterium; assembly: GCA_036395815.1. Lineage (GTDB taxonomy): Bacteria > Actinomycetota > UBA4738 > UBA4738 > UBA4738 > DASWCX01. The sequence goes on from DASWCX010000122.1 coordinate 2,630, forward strand.
TACCCCAGGCCTCGGAGCGCGGCGGCGATCTCCTCTTCCTCCGCCGCGCTGACCGGCCTGACCCGGTGACCCGCCCCCGACATCGCCGGGACCGGCAGGGTCGCGGCCGGTCCGGGACTCAGAGCCCCGGGCTCGAACAATTCCTCGAGGACCCGGCCCGTCATCTCGCCCGGGGGCGTCACCCCCAGGTACCGAAGGACGGTGGGGGTCACGTCCTCGATGCCCGGACCGGCGAACTCGCCCCTCCGCACCCCGCGCCCCGCCATGACCAAGATGCCCTCCATCGAGTGATATGCCTTGGTCTCGTGCGACCCGGGTGGCTGGGCGTCCGAGACCAGCGGACCGTCGACCACGTTCACGCCCTCGGCGTCATCGGTCAGCCGAAGCACCACGTCCGGGAGTCGCGGATCGGCGTCCTCGCCGAAGGCCTGCTCCCGCGTCATCACGGCCTCCACGGGGAGCCCGAGGTCGCCGGAGCTCGTGCGGAGCACGTCCACCACCTCCCGCCGAACCCGCGGGAGGTCCGAGGGGGCCACCGAACCCTCCGGTTCGCGGCCGACGACGTTGATCTCCACCCCGAAGAACGGATGGAAAAGATGGACGCCGAAGGCCGTCGTGGCAGGCCAGTCCACGGCCCCGGCGAATTGGGTCAGACCCGACACCGTTCGCTGCATCCGCGCCGGGGCCCACCGGCGGACCAGACGGACCAGCCTGCGGTGGCTCTTGCCGACGGTCGCCAGTCGGCTCAGGGTGGTCCGGGGCCCGCTCCGCGGACGGAGCAAGGCGAGCCCGGCCAGCCATCCGTTGACGGCCAGGCGCCGGGCGGGCCTGGGTCCGCCGCCGTGATCGGACATGACCACCACGAGGTCCCAGTCGTCCGCCGTCACCATTGCCCCGACGAACCGGTCGACCTCGGCGTAGAACCGGGCCACCGGATTGTGCGGCGTGCCGTCGAGAAGAGGCCAGAAGCAGTGATGGGCGTTGTCGGGGGTGTTGACCGCGATCATGGTGAGCTCGAACCGCTCGAGGCCGAACACGCGAAGGGCGAGCTGCTCGGAGCGCTCGAGCTGCAACCGGAGGATCTCGGCCTGCCGGGCCGCGGGGTACTCCAGGAGCCGGTTGCCGATGTCCAGCTCACCGACCTCCAGGGTCCGGGCCAGGTCTGCCGGCTCGCAGAACAGCCGGCGGTCGTCCGGGGTCGGCGGCCCCGAGACCAGCACCCCGTTCACCGGCCAGGCCGGAAACGTCATCGGTACCCGAACGCTCGCCACCCTGAGGCCGGCCGAGCCGGCCACGTCGAACACCGTCCGCTTCGGGTAGTCGTTCGACGTCACCACGTGGCCGGTGCTGCCCTCGTACCGGCGCGCATCCACGGTCCGGAAGTCGAGGATGCCATGGCTCCCCGGCCCCGCGCCGAGCAGGAAGCTTACCCACGCGGCGGCGCTGATGGGCGGGACGCTCGAACGGAGCGGTGA
>DASWCX010000123.1:0-1520 GCA_036395815.1 Actinomycetota bacterium
CCGCTCACGACCTGGGCGTGTCCGTGGTGGCTGTCTACTCGGACGCGGATGCCCGGGCCCGGTTCGTGGCGGCGGCCGACCAGGCCGTTCACCTCCCTGGAGTCGCTCCGGCGGAAACCTACCTGAACGTCGAAGCCGTCGTCAGGGCTGCGCTGGCCACCGGTGCGGAGGCCGTCCACCCCGGGTACGGCTTCCTTTCCGAGCGAGCGGACGTGGCCCAGGCCGTCCGGGACGCTGGACTGGCATGGGTGGGCCCCCCTCCCGAAGCCATCCGGGCGGCCGGAGACAAGCTCCGGGCACGGGGGCTGGCCGGATCGGTGGGCGTGGCACCCGTCCCGGGGACCTTCCAACCCGTCGTCGACTCCGAGGCCATCCTCGGGTTCGGGGAGCAGCACGGCTATCCCATCGCCATCAAAGCTGCTCGCGGGGGAGGAGGGCGCGGGCTGAAAGTCGCCGCGAGCGCCAAGGACGTCCCCCGAGCTTTCGAGTCGTCCGTCCGAGAGGCCGAGGCCTACTTCGGCTCCGGCGATGTGTACCTGGAGCGCTACCTCGCCCGGCCCAAGCACATCGAGGTGCAGATCTTGGCTCCGGCCACAGGCCGGGCCCTCTGGCTGGGGGCGCGGGACTGCTCGTTGCAGCGAAGGCACCAGAAGCTGATCGAGGAGACTCCCCCCGCCCGTTTCGCCGACCTCGTTCCGCGCATGGGCGACGCGGCCGTTGCCGTCGCCAACGCCTGCGGTTACGTCAACGCCGGCACGGTCGAGTTCCTTGTGGACGCGGACAGTCCCATCGGCGACTTCTTCTTCCTGGAGGTCAACGCCCGCCTTCAGGTGGAACACACGATCACCGAGGAGGTCCTCGGCTTCGACCTGGTGGCTGCGCAGCTCCGGATCGCTGCGGGCGATCCCGTGGCGGTGGATGGAGGTACGGCCCGGCAGGCTCGGGGGCACGCCATCGAATGCCGGATCAACGCCGAGGATCCCTCCCGGGGGTTCATCCCAGGACCCGGCCTGATCACACGCTACCGGGAGCCGGGCGGCCCCGGCGTCAGAGTGGACTCGGGGTTCGGTGAGGGCGATGAGGTTCCACGGGCGTACGACAGCTTGATCGGCAAGCTGATCGTCTGGGGGGCCGACCGCCAGGAGGCTCGCCGCCGTATGCTCCGAGCGCTGCGAGAGTTCGAGATCGAGGGCGTCCCCACGACCATCCCCGCCCATCGGTTGCTGCTGCAGAGCCCCGAGTTCGTGGCCGGAACCTATACCACGCGGACGGTTGAGGGCGGGGCCCTGGATGCGCTCACGACCCAAACTGTACAGCCCACCGCTGACACTCCCGGTGGGTCGGCCCTGGTGGTGCGGGGCAGGCCGGTTCGGCTGTGGAATCCGGGCATGGCGGGGTCGGTGGCGCCGGCCGGCCGTGGAATGACCAGCCCGGATCGGGGCGCCGTGGTGGCTCCCATGCACGGGACCGTCCTCAAGGTCCTGGTGGCGGACTCGGACCCGGTGAAGGCCGGCGATCCC
>DASWCX010000124.1:0-3686 GCA_036395815.1 Actinomycetota bacterium
TCGACGCGCTGGTGACGATCGGCGGTGACGACACTGCCTACTCGGCCTCGCGCCTGGCCGCGGCCGAGGGCGGCGCCATCCGCGTGGCGCACGTCCCCAAGACCATCGACGACGATCTGCCGCTGCCCGGAGGCATGCCGACGTTCGGGTTCGAGACGGCTCGGGCGGTGGGCGTCGAGCTGGTGAACAACCTGATGACCGACGCCATGACCACGAAGCGGTGGTTCTTCGTCCTGGCCATGGGGCGATCGGCGGGACACCTCGCCCTAGGGATCGCCAAGGCCGCCGGCGCCACGCTCGCGGTGATCGCGGAGGAGTTCCCGCCCGAAGAGCCGATCCGGCTGGAGCACCTGGTGGACCTGGTCGACGCGGCCATCCTGAAGCGGATCGCCCACGGCCGGCCGTTCGGCGTGGCCGTGCTGTCGGAGGGGCTGGCCCTTCGCCTGGCCGAGGAGGACCTCAGGCGGGCCATGCCCGACGTCGAGGTCGACGAGCACGGACACATCCGGCTGGGCGAGCTGAACCTGGACGGAGTGCTGGCCGATTTGATCAAGCAGCGGTTCAAGGAGCGAGGCCGGAAGATCACGGTGACGCCGAAGAACATCGGGTACGAGCTGCGATGCGCGCCGCCGCTCCCCTTCGACATCGCCTACACGCGCGACCTCGGCTACGGGGCCATCGACTACCTGCGATCCCTGTATCGGGAGGGCCGAGACGAGATCGGGGCCATGATCACGATCGAGCAGGAGCAGATGGTGCCCATGCCCTTCGGCTCGTTCACCGATCCCGAGACCGGGCGTCCCCATGTCCGCCAGGTGAACATCCACAGCGGCTCGTACAAGGTGGCCACCGAGTACATGATCCGCCTGGAGGGGGAGGACCTGGAGGATCCGGAGAAGCTCGAGCCGATCGCGAAGGCCGCCGGGGTCCCTTCCGAGGAGTTCCGGGAGCGGTACGGCTATCTGGTCCGGCCGAGGGCCGCGGCGGCCTGATCCGCCTACCCGGCCCGGCGGTGTTGGCCCTCGTGCGATTGTTCCGGCCGCGGCGCGTTCCGCCGGACCGAACCGGACCGGGGAGCGGCGGCGGCGGGGGCGGGGGGTTGGACCACCGGCCGAAGCGCGGGGGGCAGGCGCCCGGCCGCACCGGTCTGCGCCGACGCGTACATGACCCAGATCCACGCGAGGGCCGCCCCGAAGGCCAGCAGGAAGGCCGGCGGCCACACGAGCATCAGGCCGAGCCCGATCACCATGACGCTGGCCGTGCGCACGCCGACCAGCATGTGCGGGGAGAACCAGCGCACCACCCACCGTGCGGATTCGAGCCACAGGCCGTTCCACCACTGTCGGACGGTGACCAGGCCGAACACGCCGGCGCCCACGAGCAGCACCACGAAGAGCATCCGGGCGGTCCTACCCGGCCCGCCGGGCTCGAAAACCGCCCACTCTATACTCGGTTTCGTGACCTCGCGGCCGATCGACCTGCGCTCCGACACGGTGACCAGGCCGGATGAGCGGATGCGCCGGGCCATGTACGAGGCCGAGGTGGGGGACGACTGGTACGGGGACGATCCGACGGTCAACCGCCTCCAGGACCGGTGCGCGGAGCTCACCGGCAAGGAGGCGGCGGTCTACGTCCCCACGGGCACGCTGGCCAACGAGATCGCCCTCCACGTCTTCGTCCGGCCCGGGCACCTGGTGGTGGCCCCCGCGGGGTCGCACGTCTCGGGCACCGAGGTGAGCACGGCGGCGATGCTGTCCGGCATCGCGTTCGTGGAGCTCGACGCCCCACGTGGACAGCCCTCGGCCGAGCTGGTGGCGGAGGCGCTGCGCCCGGACCCGTACGACGTGGCCGCGGTGGACCTGGTGTCCCTGGAGAACACGCACAACTGGGCCGGGGGGACGGTCATGGCCGTCGACGAGCTGCATGGGGTCGGCAAGGCGTGCGAGGAGGCCGGGGTCGGCCTGTACCTGGACGGGGCGAGGATCTTCAACGCCAGCGTCGCCAGCGGCACGCCGGTCCACGAGTACGCAGCGGAGACCGACGCGTTGATGTTCTGCCTGTCGAAGGGGCTCGGCGCACCCATCGGGTCGGTCCTGTGCGGCGACGCGGAGTTCATCCGCGAGGCCCGTCGGGCCAAGATCCTGTTCGGCGGAGCCTGGCGACAGGCGGGGGTCCTGGCCGCCGCCGGGCTGGTCGCCCTGGAGGATGGACCGAACCGGCTCCAGGAGGACCACGCCAACGCCAGGCGGTTGGCCGACGGGATCGCCGAGGCGACCCCCGGTTCGCTCGATCCCTCGGCCGTGGAGACGAACATCGTGTACGTCGACACCGCATCCGTCGGGGTGGATCCGTGGGAGGCCCGCGACCGGTTGAAGGACCAGGGCGTCCTGTGCTCTGTCCTGGGGGGCAGGGTGCGGATGCTGACCCACCGGGACGTAACGGCGGGCGACGTGGAGGAGACCATTCGGCGATGGGCGGCGGCCATGTCGGGGGCCGGCTCGGGATGAGGGAGGGGCGATCGTGAAGCTGTTCGGCGGGCCGAGATACCCCGAGGAGATCGCCAGGCGCGTGCCGCCCGGGCAGCGGCTGGTGAAGGGCTGGCCGGTGCTGCACTACGGGCCCATCCCGCGGTTCAACGAGGCCGAGTGGGACTTCAAGGTGTTCGGCCTGGTGGACGACCCGTTCACCCTCACCTACGCGGAGCTGAAGGCGCTCGGGCCGGCCAGGGTCACCGCCGACATGCACTGCGTCACCGGCTGGTCCACGCTGGACAACGAATGGGAGGGGGTGCCGTTCCGGCTGCTGGCCGAACGGGCCCGGCCCAAGCCGGAGGCGGCGTGGGTCATCACCCAGTGCGAGTACGGCTACACGTCGGACCTGTCGCTCCAGGCCATGATGGACGACGACGTGCTCGTGGCCTGGGCCCACGGCGGTGAGCCCCTTGCCCCCGAGCACGGCTATCCCCTGAGATTGGTGGTCCCCAAGCGCTACGCATGGAAGAGCGCGAAGTGGCTCCGCGGCCTCGAGTTCACGGACCGGAACGAGCGCGGCTTCTGGGAGGTCCGGGGCTACCACATCCACGCGGACCCGTGGCCCGAGGAGCGGTACTCGTACGAGGAGAGCCGGGACTCCGAGACCCAGCCGTAGCTCGTCGGCGGCGAGGTCAGCCGGCGAGGGCTCGAAGCCTCGCGATGTTCCGGGCGTGGTCCTCCAGGCGTCCCGGCGTCTCGCACACCACCGCGCACCGGCGGACGGCCGGCTGGGCCAGGATCGCCCGGAACCCGGCCTCGCCGATGTGGCCCTGGCCGATGTGGGTGTGGCTGTCGCGGCGCTGGCCGCGGGCGAACTTCGAGTCGTTGGCGTGGATCAGCCGCAGCCGCCCGTCGAGGCCGAGCCGGCGCAGGTCGGCGAAGCAGGCCGCCACTCCCTCGGCGGTGTCGAGGGCGTAGCCCGCTGCGAACAGGTGGCACGTGTCCACGCACAGGCCCAGGCGTGGGTGGCTGCCCGCCCCCTCGAACAGCTCGCGGGCCTGTTCGAACGTGGACGCCACGGAGCCCACGCCACCCGCGGTGAGCTCGACCAGGACGGAGGTCGTGTCGGCGGCGTCGGCGATGCTTCGGAGCGATGCCGCAGCCGCACCCACCGCTCGTGCCCGCTCCGTTGCGGCCCCTCCCGCGCCTGCATGG
>DASWCX010000125.1:0-14417 GCA_036395815.1 Actinomycetota bacterium
GCCTCCAGGCCGTCACCGCCGTCACGCCGGCGCCGCCTTCGGGTGACGGGCGCGAGGAGGGGTAGCGGGGGTGTCGACGGAGGTCGTGATGCCGGCCCTCGGGGTGGCCCAGGAGACGGGCAAGCTGCTGCGCTGGCTGAAAGCCGAGGGTGATCACGTGGCCGCCGGCGAGCCCGTCATGGAGATCGAGACCGACAAGGTCACGGTCGAGATCGAGGCCCCGGCGTCCGGCTTCCTGGGCGGGATCCGGGCCGCCGAGGGGGACGACGTGCCGGTGGGAGACGTGATCGCGCTGATCCTGGCGGAAGGCGAGGCGCCGCCCGCCGAGAGCGAGGCGGCCCCCGAAGCCGCGAGGGGCGAGGCCGGGTCCACCACTGCGACGGACACGGCGCCGGACGCCCCGACGGACGAGGCGCCCTCGCCGGCTTCACCCGAGCCGCGAGCCCCCCAGCGATCGCTGGATCCCGCCGGAGGCGATGGGGAAGTTGCTCGCAGCGTGCCAGGGCGCCTGCCCTCGTCTCCGCTGGCCCGCCGTCGCGCCAGGGAGCGCGGGATCGACCTCGCGGCCGTCACGGGCACCGGTCCGGGAGGCGCGGTCCTCGTGTCGGATGTGCTCGGGACGGAGACACCCGTGGAACGGGCTCCCGCCGCCGGGGCCATGCAGAGGAGCGCCGTCTGGGAGCGGATGGCACGGCGGACCACGCAGAGCTGGACCTCGGCGCCGCACTTCTACCTGTTCCGGGACATCGACGCCGAGCGGTTGGTGGCGTGGCGTGCGTCGCTCGGCAAGCGCGGGGACGTCGAGGTCACCGTCACCGACCTGCTCGTGAAGGTCGCGGCCGAGGCGCTCCGCCGCCACCCGGAGGCGAACGCCCGATGGGCGGACGGGGGAGTGATCCGGGTCCCCGAGGTGAACGTCGGCATTGCGGTCGCCGTGGACGACGGGCTGGTGGTCCCGGTCATCGCGGGGGCCGACAGGCTGACGACGGGTCAGATCGCGGACCGCCGCCGGGAGCTGGTGGCGCGGGCCCGGGCGGGGTCGCTCCACCTGGAGGACGTTCGGGACGGGACGTTCACCCTGTCGAACCTCGGCATGTACGGGGTCGACGCGTTCGCCGCGGTGATCAACGTGCCCCAGGCCGCGATCCTGGCGACGGGAAGGATCACGGAGCGGGTGGTCCCGGTGGACGGCCGGCCCGGGATCCGCCGGGGGATGACGCTGGGGCTGTCGTGCGACCACCGGGTGCTGGACGGCGCCCGGGGGGCGAGGTTCCTGGACACCGTGGCCTCGCTGATCGAGGAGCCACTCGGGCTCCTGCCGGCCTGAGGAGCGGGATGGCGGAGGTGGAGCGATGAGATCGGCCCCGGACCGGAGGGGTGCCGCCGCGGGGGGACGAGGAAGGAGGGGATGCGCCACGGGCACGGAGGCGTGACGAGACTGACGAGCCATGGCAGCCCGCAGGTGATGTCGGAGAGGGGAAGGACTGATGGGACGGACGCGCTTCAAGGCACTCGTCGCCCTTCTGGTCGTCCCGTTGCTGGGAGCCGTCGGGTGCGGTGGCGGTGGCGGTGGCGGTGGCGGTGGTGGCGGCGGCGGCACGATCACGATCGGGGCGTCGCTGCCCCTCACGGGCGACTTCTCCCAGCCGGGAGGGGAGGCCAAACGGGGCTACCAGATCTGGCAGCAGCTCGTGAACGCGAACGGCGGGCTCCTGGGCAAGCAGATCAAGCTCGTGATCCACGACGACGCGAGCGACCAGAACACGGTGGTGTCGGACTACAACCGGCTGATCAGCCAGGACAAGGTCGACCTGCTGCTGGGGACGTTCTCGTCCCTGCTCAACCTGCCGGCCTCCGCCGTGGCCGAGAAGAACCAGATGGTGTACGTCGAGCCCGCCGGCGGGGCCCCGGACATGTTCAGCCGGGGCTACAAGTACCTGTTCTTCGCACAGGAGGCCACGGCGCCGCATCAGGGGGACCTGTTCTCCCAGTACATCCTGTCGCTGCCGCCGGGCCAGCGGCCCACCACGGCCGCCTATCCCACCCAGGACGACCCCTTCACGACGCCGGTGATCGACGGCATCAGGGCGAAGCTCGAGGCGGGCGGCATCAAGACCGTCTACAAGACCGTGTACCCGCCGGAGACCTCGAACTTCGACTCGATCGCCAGCGACATCAAGTCCGCAAATCCCGACCTGGTGGCCCACGGCGCGGTGTTCGAGGACGGCATCGGGATGATCCGCTCGTTCCAGAAGGCGGGCTACAACCCGAAGTACTTCTTCGAGACCTCGGCGCCGTCGAACAGCGACCAGTTCTCCAACGGTATCGGGGTCGACAACACGGAGGGCATCTTCTACGCGGTCAGCTGGCACGCGGAGGCGGACACGCCCAAGAACGCCGATTTCGTGCAGGCCTACCAGGCCAAGTTCGGCGGGTCGCTGCCGGCCGAGGACGCCGCAGACGGGTTCGCCGCGGCCCAGGTGCTCCAGACGGCGGTGGAGGCGGTCGGGAGCATCGACCAGGACAAGATCCGGGACTACCTCCACTCCCACTCGGTGGACACGATCCTGGGCAAGCTGACCTGGGACGCGACCGGGGCCCCGCAGGGTACGTTCCTGCTGGCCCAATGGCAGAGCGGGAAGACTCAGATCGTGGCGCCGAAGGACCTGGCGACCACGGACACCATCGTGGCCCCGAAGCCCAACTGGTCGTCATAGGGCCATGGATCGCGCCGGCGGAGACGTGAGCGTCCCCGCCGGCGCTCTTCCCCGGCAGGACACACGCGAGATGAGCACGTGAGGCACCTCATCCAGACCGTCACCCTGGGGCTCCTGATCGGGGGGGTGTACGCCCTGATGGCCTCCGGGCTCACGCTGATCTTCGGGGTCATGAACGTGATCAACGTGGCCCAGGGGGCACTGCTCGTCCTGGCCGCATTGTTCACGTACGGACTGTGGTCGGGGACCGGGATCGACCCCCTGGCGGCCATCCTGATCACCACGCCCATCATGTTCGTGCTGGGATGGCTGATCTACCGGCTGTTCGTGTTCCGGGTGAGGGACGCACCGCCGTCGACGAGCGTGCTGCTGACGTTCGCCATGGCCGTCACCCTGGAAGGGGTCATGGGGGTGGTGTGGAAGAACGTGTTCCGGTCGGTCACCCCCTCGTACTTCAACCAGTCGTTCCACATCGGCGGCCTGTTCTTCCCCAAGGCTCAGGTGTACGGGTGCATCGCCGCGTTGGTCGTCCTCGTGCTGCTCTACCTGATGCTCACGAGGACCTGGGCCGGGCGGGCCATTCGCGCGGCGTCGGAGAACCCCGGAGGGGCCCAGCTCGTGGGGGTCAACGTGCCGGGGGTGGCGGCGCTGGCCTTCGCCATCGGGGTGGCCACCACCGGCGCCGGGGGGTCGATCCTCTCGGTGCTGTACAGCTTCTTCCCGGCGTCGCACTACCAGTGGATCTCCCGGCTGTTGGGGATCATCGTGCTCGGCGGCATGGGGAGCCTCCCCGGCGCGTTCGTCGGCGCCCTGATGCTGGGGGTGGCCGAGAACCTCACCCAGACCTACGTGTCCACGCGGTGGGCGACCGTCGTGCCGTACCTCGTGATCCTGGTCGTGCTCCTGATCCGGCCGCAGGGACTCATGGGCGCGCGCCTGCGGGAGGACGTGGCGGCATGAGGCTGCCCCGGTTGCCGAGGAGGTCCGGGACGATCGTCGTGGGCGTGCTCGCCCTGGCAGCGCTGGCCTACCCCCTGATCGACCGGGAGAACACCTATCACCAGACCGTGCTGTTCCAGATCTTCCTGCTGGCCGTGATGGCCGGCGGGTGGAACATCATCTCCGGCTACACGGGGTACGTGTCGCTCGGCCAGAGCGCGTTCCTGGGGATCGGCGCCTACACGGTGGCGCTGGTCAACCAGGCGGTCCACGTCTCCCCGCTGATCCTGGCTCCCCTGGGGGGAGTGGCGGCCGCGCTGACGGCCGTGCTTCTCGGCGCGGTCATCATGCGGACCCGGGGCCACGCCTTCGTGATCATCACCATCGCGTTCCTGTTCCTCATGCAGTCGCTGGGGCTCAACCTGCGCGGCTTCACCGGCGGCTCGAACGGGATCACGCTGCCGCTGCCCTCGTGGAGCGGCGACATCCAGCAGTTCCCCTTCTACTACGCGATGTTCGCCGTGATGGCGCTGTCCATCCTGATGTCGTGGTGGATCCGCAGGACCAAGTTCGGGACCGGTCTCGTCGCCATCCGCGAGGACGAGGACAAGGCCGCCGCCATCGGGGTGCGGACCTCCGTGTACAAGGTGCTCAGCTTCGCCGCCAGCGCGGTGCTGATCGGCACGGCGGGCGGGATCTACGCGTACTTCCTCACGTTCATCGACCCCCGGGGGATGTTCGACATCCTGGTCAGCGTCCAGATCGTGCTGGCCTGCCTGCTGGGCGGCCGCGGCACGCTGTGGGGACCGGTGGTCGGGGCGTTCATCGTCTGGCCGCTGAACGAGGTGACGAACTTCTCCACCCAGGGCACCCACCTCCTGGTGTTCGGGCTCCTGCTGATGGCGGTGGTCCTGTTCCTCCCGCAGGGCATCGTGGTCGCCGCCCGGTCCCTGGCGTCGCGGCTGTGGGGCGAGGCGGCGAGGAAGCGGCCGGCGGCCGTGATCGCCGAGCCCCGGCCGGAGGCGGCGTCGGAGGTCTCCGCGGTCGGCGCGGCCCGGCCGGAGCCGGCGGCGGAGGTCGCCACGGCCGGAGCGGCACGGGGGCCGCTGCTCGAGCTGGACGGCCTGACCAAGCGGTTCGGGGGGCTGGTCGCCGTGGACGACTGCACCTTCGCGGTCCGCGAGGGCTCGGTCACCGGCCTGATCGGGCCCAACGGCTCCGGCAAGACCACGATCTTCAACCTGGTCGGCGGGATGACCCGAGCCGACCGGGGCCTGATCCGCTTCGGGGGCAAGCGCATCGACGGCCTCGTCAGCTGGGATCGGGCCTACCTGGGCCTGGGCCGGACCTTCCAGATCACGCGGCTGTTTCGCCAGATGACCGTGCTGGAGAACGTCGTGGCGCCCCTGGACCGGTTCTCCTGGCGCGAGCTCCGGGCGGACGCCGTGACCGGGAGGGAGGCCCGCCGGGCGCACGAGCTCCTCGAGTTCGTGGGGATGGCCGCGTTCGCCGACCAGCCGGCCGGGCATCTGTCGTTCGGCCAGCAGAAGCTGGTCGAGCTGGCCCAGATACTGATGCTCGAGCCAAGGCTCATCCTGCTGGACGAGCCGGCCGGCGGGATCAACCCCGCGCTGATCGACCGGATCTCAGAGCTGATCGGCGAGCTGAACCGTCGCGGGATCACGTTCCTGATCGTGGAGCACAACATGCCGATGGTCCTCGGCCTGTGCGACCCCGTCCTCGTCCTGGCGGGGGGCAGGTGCATCGCGCAGGGCACCCCCCGGGAGATCCAGAACGACTCCGCCGTCCTCGATGCCTACCTCGGACGGGGATGGGACGAGGTCGAGGAGCCCCTGGAGGTGTGATGGACGCCCTCCTCGAGCTCTCGGGCGTGCGGGCCGGGTACGGCGGGTCGAACGTGCTCCAGGGCGTCGACCTCGCGGTGGAGCGGGGCAGCGTCACCTGCATCGTCGGTCCGAACGGCGCCGGGAAGTCCACCGTGCTTCGAACGGTATCGGGGATCCTGCGTCCCCGTGAAGGGACCATCGTGTTCGACGGGCATCCCATCGGGGGGCGCCCGCCGTGGGAGATCCTCTCGAGGGGGGTGGCCCAGGTCCCGCAGTCGGGCGGCCTGTTCCCCAACCTCACCATCCGCGAGAACGTCCTGATGGGCGCCTACCTCGAGCGCCGGGACCGGACACTCCTGCGGGAGCGGTACCGGCACGTGGAGGAGGTCGTGCCGTTCCTGCAGGGGCGTGGCGGCGAGAGGGCCGGGAACCTGTCGGGTGGGCAGCGCCGGCTGGTCGAGTTCGGGCGATCGCTGATGCTCGATCCCAAGCTCGTCCTGCTGGACGAGCCCTCGCTCGGCCTCGACCCCAAGAGCCTCAAGCAGGTCTACGAACTGATCGGGGTGATGCGGGAGCGCGGGAAGACCATCCTGCTGGTCGAGCAGAACGTCCGGCTGGGTCTCGGGATGGCCACGGACGCGGTGGTGATGGAGAGCGGGCTGGTCCGCCTGACCGGGACCCCCCGTGACGTCCTGAACAACCCCGAGATCGCCGAGCTGTACCTGGGCGGGACCGTGCGGCACCGGGAGGCCCCGGCCTCCGCGCAGCCGGGAGGAGGGGCAGGGGGCCGTGCCGTCCCATGACCGGCGTCCTGTGGGCGGCGCTGGCGGGCGTCGGGTTCGGCCTGTTCCAGGCCACGAACCGGGCGGCACTCCAGGGCATGGACGTGTACCGGTCGACGTTCATCCAGCTCGTCGTGAGCGCCGTCGTCCTGGCGGTGGCGTCGCTGGCCTCGGGGGATCTCGCGCTGCTGTGGGGGGCCCCGGCCGGGGCCGTGCTGAACTTCGCCGCTGCCGGGCTGATCCACTTCTTCGTGGGGTGGACGCTGCTGAACGCCTGCCAGAAGCGGCTGGGGGCGGCCCGGACCAGCTCGCTCATCGCCACCACGCCGCTGTTCGGCGCGGCGGTGGCCGCGGCCACGCTTGGCGAGACCCCGAGCGCCCTCGCGTGGGTTGGGATCGCGTTCACGGTGGCGGGCGTCTACGTCGTGGGGCTGGAGCGGGTCCGCGGCCGTTCCCGGGTGCGGACGGGCGGCCTCGGCCTAGACGCGCTCGCCGACGACGAGGAGCCGCCAGGGCCGGGCGGGTTCACGTGGCAGGCGGCGGCGCTCGGGCTCGGCGCCGCGCTCTGCTGGGCGATCAGCCCCATCTTCATCCGCAATGGGCTGAAGGGCGTCGACTCGCCGGTGCTCGGCGTGACCATCGGCGTGCTGGCGTCGGTCCTCGCGTACGCGGTGGCTCTGGTGGCTCTTGTGACTCGGGGCCGGGGCGACGCCGGGCCGGCGTCGCGGACCGCCATGGCCTGGAAGCTCACCGCCGGCGTGCTGGTGGGGCTCTCCACATGGGCCCGGTGGTACGCGCTGGGCCTGACGCCGGTGGCCGTGGTCCTGGGCCTGGCGCTGCTCTCCGTTCCGACCGTGATCGTCCTGGCCCCGATCCTGGTGGGACGGCACGTCGAGCGGATCACCCCCCCGGTCGTGGCGGGGGCGGTTCTGGTGATGGTGGGGGCCCTCGTGCTGATCGTGCAGTCGTGAGGGGGTCCAGGGGGGCAGCGGCCCCGCGGAGCGAAGCGGAGCGGATCAGGCCGCCGCGTTCCCCCTGGCCGACCCGGACCGCCGCAGGCGGTTCGGGGAGGAATCGAGGATGAGGGGTCCGGATTGATCGTCGACGTCCACCGCCACGTGATCGTGCCGGAGATCACCCGAGCTGGTGGCGGGGACACCTGGCGCCCCGACGTCCGGTGGGAGGAGGGCGTCCAGGTGGTGGAGCACCGGGGGAGATCCATCCGGTCGGCGGTCCACGAGTTCGTCCGCATCGAGCGGATCCTGGAGGAGGCGTCCGCATCGGGCGTCGAGCGCCTGCTGCTGTCCCCGTGGGTGGCCCTGCTGCCGTACGACGACGACCTCGACCGGGCGCTGGCGATCTGCCGGATCCAGAACGAGGCGCTGGCGGCGCTTGCCGCGGCGCATCCCGATCGGGTCACCGCGCTGGGCGCCGTTCCGCTCCAGGACCCGGAGGTCGCCGCAAGGGAGCTGGAGAAGCTCGTCGCGGTGCCGGGCCTGGCGGGGGTGGAGGTCGCGGCCGCCGTCCGCGGCGACTCCCTGGGGGCCGACCGGTTCCTGCCCTTCTGGGAGGCCGCCGAGGGCACCGGCGCGATCGTCTTCGTCCACCCGACCACCCGGGGGTTCGACCTGCCGCTGTTCGAGCGCTTCTACCTGTGGAACACGGTGGCCAACCCGATCGAGACCGCGGTGACCGCGGCCGACCTGGTCATGGCCGGGGTGCTGGAGCGCCACCCGGAGCTGAAGGTCGTGCTGGCGCACGGCGGCGGAGCCCTGCCGGCCGTCCGCGGGCGGCTGCGGCACGCCCACACGTTCCAGCCGCAGGCCCGGGAGCGGCTGCGCGGGTCGCCCGACGAGTCGATGCGCCGATTCCGCTTCGACACCGTGACGCACGACGGGGACCTGCTCCGGGGGCTGATCGAGTGGGCCGGCGCCCACCGGGTGCTGCTGGGCTCGGACCACCCGTTCGACATGGGGACCGACCGGCCGGTGGATGAGGTCCGGGACCTGGGGCTGCCGCCGGAGCAGGAGGCTGCGATCATCGGCGGCAACGCCGAGCGCCTGATGGAGGGCGTCGAGTGAACCAGGAGTGGGACGTCGTCGTCGCCGGAGCCGGCCACAACAGCCTGGTGGCCGCGGCGTACCTCGCGCGGGCGGGGTTCCGGTGCCTGGTCCTGGAGGCGCGCGAGCGGGTGGGAGGGGACACCAGCTCCGAGGAGCTGACGCTGCCCGGCTTCCTCCACGACTCCTGCTCGACCGCACACAACCTGATCCAGGCCAGCCCGACGCTGCGCGACCGCGAGCTGCCCCTCGACGAGTACGGTCTCGAGTACCTCCACCCGGACCCGGTGGTGCACATCCCGTTCCCGGACGGCGGCTGGCTGACGCAGTGGCGGGACGCCGAGCGGACCCGCGACGAGTTCGCGAGGTTCTCGAAGCGCGACGCCGACGCATTCATGCGGTTCCTGGAGGAGTACCAATCGGTGGCCCCGCTGTTCGGCCGGTATCGCTACACGCCGGTGGGCGCCGGGCCCTCGCTGCCGGAGCTCCTGGGCGGGCATCGGGACGACGGGAGGTGGCTGCGGCGGCAGGGCATGAGCGCGTGGGACGTGATCGCCGACGCCTTCGAGGACGAGCACACCCGGGCCTTCATGCTGTGGATGGCGTTCATGACAGTCCAGCCGGTGGACCGGCCGGGAACGGGCCCGCTCGCGTACTCGCTGCTGTTCGGGCGGCAGCGCCACAGCTGGACGCTGCCGCGCGGCGGGTCCGGAGCACTCCCGATGGCGCTGGCCCGCTACATCGAGGGGCACGGCGGGACCGTGCTCACCGGCAGGCGCGTGGCCGGGCTCGTGCTCGAGGACGGCCGGTGCTCCGGCGTGGAGACCGAGGGCGGCGAGCGGTACCTCGCCTCGAGGGCGGTGCTCTCCACGATCCACGTGAAGCACCTGGTGGAGATGGCGCCGGCCGAGGCATGGGACGACGACTTCCGTTTCGGCGTGGACACGTGGCGGGCCGGGACCTCCATGTTCGTCACGCACTACGCCACGACGGAGCCGCCGCGGTTCCCGGTGGACGGCGGCGTGATCGAGTCGGTCGCTTCCGGGACGCCGGGCTCGGTCGACCGGATGCTCCGGGTGGGGTCGGACTTCGCTCGCGGACTCGTTGCCACCGACGACCCGGTGCTCCTGGTGCTGTCGGCGACCGTGGCGGATCCTGGCCGGGCGCCGGAGGGGCGGCACACGCTGAAGATCGTGGGATTCCAGCCCTACGAGCTGCCCGAGGGTCCCGAGCGGTGGGACGAGATCGAGGAGGAGGTCTCGGCCGCGAACCTCGCGCACCTCCGCCGGTACGCGCCGAACCTCACCGACGACGTGATCCTGGCCCGGGACGTGGAGAGCCCGCTCGGCCTGGAGCGGTTCAACGCCCACAACTGGCACGGGTCGTGCCACGGCGGCGACATGGGCCCCGCGCAGTCGGGGGCCCTGCGTCCGGCGCCGGGATGGGCGGGGCACCGCACGCCGATCCCGGGCCTGTACCAGACGGGCGCGACGACGCACCCCGGTGGCTCGGTCTCCGCCGCGCCGGGACGAAACGCGGCCATGGTGATGCTGCAGGACCTCGGGACGAGCCTGGAGGAGGTGCTCGCGAGTGGCTGACGCGCGTATCGAGGCCGCGGTGGCCCACTGGGCCCCGCGGTTCGTCACGAACGGCGTGGACCCCAACGACTTCCAGCGGGTCACGGCGCCGCTCGAGCGGTGGGAGCAGTGGCTGGACGCCTGGGTGGCGAACGGCGACATGCACGCCGGGCGGGCCCCGGAGGCCGAGGAGCGGGGGCGTGCCCGGACGGCCGGCGAGGCCTGGGTCCACGCCGCGCTCTCCTACCACTTCGCCAAGTTCGTGTGGATGGTGGACATGGACAGGCACCGGCGGGCCGCCGACATGGCGGTGGCCGCGCTGCGAGAGGCCCACCGGCTCCTCGACCGCACGGCGCTGCGGCTGGAGATCCCCTTCGAGGGGACCACCATGGTGGGGACGCTCCGAAGGCCCGCCGGCGTCGAGCGCCCGCCGCTCGTGTTCCTCCTTCCCGGGCTGGACTCCACCAAGGAGGAGTTCTTCGGCTGGGAGGACGTGTTCCTGGCGCGGGGGATGGCGGCGCTGTCGCTGGACGGACCGGGGCAGGGCGAGACCGGCTACTCGACCCACATCCGCCCCGACTACGAGGTGGCGGTGGCGGCGGCGCTCGACCACCTGGCCGGACGCGAGGACGTCTCGCTGGACCTGGACAGGGTCGGCGTGGTCGGTGTCAGCCTGGGCGGCTACTACGCCCCGCGCGTGGCCGCGTTCGAGCCGCGCGTGCAGGCGTCGGTGTCCATCGGCGGCGCGTACAACTTCGGCGAGTGCTGGGCGGGGCTCCCCCAACTGACCAGGGAGACGTTCGTCCACCACTCCGGCGCCGCAGACGAGGCGGAGGGGGAGAAGCGAGCGTCCCAGCTGGATCTCGGGCCGGTGCTGCCGCGGCTGCGCACGCCGTTCCTGGTGATCTTCGGGAGGCTCGACCAGCTGATCCCGTGGCAGCAGGCCGAGCGCGTGGCGGCGGAGGCTCCCACCGCCGAGCTGGTGATGTACGAGCACGGCAACCACGTCTGCAACAACATCCCCTATCTCTACCGGCCCCTGGCGGCGGACTGGACGGCGGAGCGGCTGGCCCGTGTCGGATAGGTTCAGCCCGGCCGAGATGGCTCGCCGGTGGGGGCTGGCCCGCGACCTCATGGACCGCCTCGACCTCGCCGCGCTGGTGGTGTTCGGCAACTCGGGAGTCAACCGGCACAACCAGGCCAACGCGTTCTGGCTGACCAACCATTTGGACCTCCACCACTGCTACCTCGCGGCGCCGCGGGACGAGTCGATCGAGCCCGCGCTGTACACGGGACTCGCGAACCACGTGCCCAACGCCCGGCGAGTCAGCGACGTCCCGGTGATCGAGTGGGGCGGGTACGACCCGGCCGCCACCGTCGCCGAGCGGCTCCAGAAGGCCGGCATCACCGCGGGCCGGCTGGGGCTGGTCGGCGTGAACGCCACGTTCGGCATGGGCATGCCGTATCGGCACCACGCCACGCTCCGCGAGGCCCTGCCGGAACTGGAGATGGTGGACGCGACGGCCGAGTTCGCGTCGTTGCGGCGCGTGAAGTCCGGCGAGGAGATCGAGTGGCTCCGGCGTGCCGCCGTGTTCACCGACCGGACCATCGAGGCACTGCGGGAGGAGGTCCGGCCGGGCCTCCCCGAGTACGCGCTGCTGGGGATCATCGAGGGCTCGTACCGTTCCGACGGCGGGCTCCCGCACATCGCGTTCCTGCGGTCGATGCCGATGGCCGAGCCCAACGGCTGCCTCCCGGCTCAGGATCCCTCCGGCCGCCTGATCGAGGAGGGCGACGTGATCATCACGGAGATCAGCGCGTCCTACTGGGGCTACTCCGGGCAGATCCACCGGCCGGTCTTCGTCCGCCGCGAGCCGACGCCGGAGTGGCAGCGGATGTTCGACACGGCGCTGGACGCGTACCGGCGGATGGCCGCCGCCATGCGGCCCGGCGCCACCGAGCGAGACGTGATCCGGGCCGCGTCGGTGATCGGGGAGCGCGGATACGACGTGTACGACGACCTCGTCCACGGCTACGGCGTGGACATCCATCCGCCCGTCATCGACCGGTCGTGCGCGCGGTGGTGGCCGTGGGACGAGTCGAACCCCGCGCCGGAGGGCCGGAGTTTCGAGCTCGACATGGCCGTCGTGATCCAGCCCAACCCGATCACCCCCGACGAGCGAATGGGCCTGCAGCTCGGCGCCCTCACCGTCGTCACGGACGCCGGCGCGGAATCCCTGCACCGCATCCCGTTCGAGCCCGTGGTGACCACGGCGTGAGGAGGTGAACCCATGCCGGATATTCCCGACCCCGAGGAGCACATCGTCACGAACCACGCGTCGGGGCGGATGCTGAGCCACAGCGCGGCGGAGATCACCGTCCGCCACCATCCGCCCCTCGTGGCCGACGAGCCGCCATCCCGAGGAGGCGAGGACCGCGGCCCCACGCCGCTCGAGTACGTCCTGGTGGCGCTATGCGCCTGAACGAACGTCTCGACGGCCAGGATGGCCGCCAAGATCAGGTTCCGGTACGAGGACCTGGAGACGCGAGCGGAGGGCACGCTGGACATCCGGGGTCGCCTGGGGACGGCCGCCGTCCCCGTCCACTACAAGGCGGTCCGGCTGCACGTCCGCATCCGCAGCGAGGAGCCGGACGCGCGCCTGGACCGGCTGGCCTCGCTGGTGGCCAGGTACTGCCCGGTGGACAGCCTCGTCCGGGCCGCGGTGCCCGACTACCGGGTCACGTGGGAACGGATGGAATGACGGCGTGACCGATCGATGGGTCGGGCGTCCGGTGCTGCGGCGGGAGGACGACCACATCCTGCGGGGGCGGGCCACGTACGTGGACAACCTGGCGCCGCCGGGAATGCTGCACCTCGTCGCGGTCCGGAGCCCGTTCGCCCACGCCCGGTTGGGGGCGATCGACGCCTCGGAGGCCCTGGGGTCCCCCGGGACCGTGGCGGTGCTCACCGGCGCCGACCTGGACGGGAACGTCCACCCCATGCCGATCAACCGCATGCCGGACGCGGAGACCGCCGAGGTCCCCATCCCGCTCCTGGCCGCGGGAACGGTCCGGTTCGCCGGCGAGCCCGTCGCGGCCGTGGTGGCCGAGACCCGGGCCGCGGCGATGGACGCCGCCGAGCTGGTCCGGATCGACTACGACCCCCTGCCGGCGGTGGTGGACACGGTCGATGCGCTCCGCGGAGACGTGGTCCTCCATGAGGCCCTCGGCCACAACGTCCTCCTGCGGTGGCGCCGGACGGCCGGCGACGTCGAGGGCTCGTTCGAACGGGCGCACCGGATCGTCGCCGCGAGATTCCATATCCCCAGGCTGGTGGCCGCACCGATCGAGGTCCGCGGAGCGCTGGCCGAGTTCGACGCCAAGCGCGACGTGCTGACGATGTGGTTATCGGCCCAGGACCCCCACCGGCCGAAGCGCCACCTGGCCGCGGTCCTTGGACGGGACCCCGAGCGCATCCGCCTGGTGGTGCGCGACGTGGGCGGCGCCTTCGGCAGCAAAGGCACGCTGGCCCCCGAGGGGGCGGTGGCGGCGATTGCCGCGATGCGGCTGTCCCGGCCGGTGAAGTGGGTCGAAGACCGTTCCGAGAACTTCCTGGCCTCGTACCAGGGGCGGGGGCAGGACGCCGAGATCGAGCTGGCAGTCGATGCCGACGGGAGGTTCCTGGCCGTGCGGGCCCGTCTGGTGGCCGACGTGGGCGCGTACCTGTACCCGACCACGCCGGCCGTCCCGGTGACAACAGCCATGCTCGTGACCGGGGCATACGAGGTCCCCGCCGTCGACGTGGAGACCGTCGGCGTGGCCACGAACAAGGTCCCCACCGGCCCGTACCGGGGCGCCGGGCGGCCGGAGGCGGCGTACGTGGCGGAGCGGATGGCCGACCTGGCCGCGGCCGAGGTGGGGCTCGACCCGGTCGAGATCCGCCGCCGGAACTTCATCCCCCCGGAGCGGTTCCCCTACGAGTCACCCCTGGGGTACACGTACGACTCGGGGAACTACGCCCGGGCCCTGGACCGCGCGTGCGACGTGCTCGGGTACGAGGCGGTCCGGACCGAGCAGCGGGCCCAGCGAGACGCCGGTCGCGTGGTGGGGGTGGGCCTGTCCACGTTCGTCGAGCGGGCCGGGGCGGGGAACTGGGAGAGCGGCGCCGTGGAGGTCGAGCCCGGCGGCCGGATCGTCGTGCGGGTCGGCTCCACCCCGCACGGCCAGGGCCACCACACGCTCTTCGCCCAGATCGCCGCCGACGCGCTCGGAGTCCACCCCGACGACGTCGAGGTTCGGACCGGCGATACCGCCGAGATCCCGGAGGGTGTGGGCAGCTTCGCCAGTCGCTCGGTCACGGTCGGGGGATCTGCCGTCGTGGAGGCGGCCGGACTGCTCGAGGAGAAGGCCCGCCTGGTTGCCGCCCACGTCCTCGGCGCCGACCCGGAGGACGTCCGCTGGGAGGACGGCTGCCTTACCGCTCCCGGCCGGCCTC
>DASWCX010000126.1:0-6676 GCA_036395815.1 Actinomycetota bacterium
GTCCGGAGGCAGGGCCAGGCGGTGATGGCCTCCATCGTCGTGTGGGGGGCGGCCATCGTGGCCTTCGGGCTGTCCCGTTCGCTGTGGCTCGCGCTGCTCGCCCTCGCAGTGGCCGGGGCGGCCGACATGTGGAGCGGCATCTTTCGAACCACCATCGCCCAGGCGGTGGTCCCGGATGCCATGCGGGGCCGCCTGTCGGGCATCGAACTGGCCGTCGTGGCCACCGGTCCGTCGATCGGCGACCTGGAGGCCGGGGTGGTCGGCTCGCTGGTCAGCGTGCCGTTCTCCATCGTGTCCGGCGGCATCGCGTGCATCGCCGGCGTCTTCGTCCTGGGGCTTCTGGTGCCGGAGTTCGCCCGATACGACGCGAGGAACCCCACGCCATGAGCCGGGCCCCGCGGGTCCGGGGAGTCAGGCCAACTTGTGCTTCACCAGGGCCAGGCCGAAGTCGTGGCGGTTCGTGGCCGCCACCTTCGCCTCCTCGGCCGTCACCTGTCCGGATCTCACCAGCTCGACCAGTGCCTGCTCGAAGGTCTGCATGCCGTACGAACGCCCCTCCTCGATGATGCCCCCGAGCCGGGCGGCCCGGCCGGACTCGAGGATGAGGTCGGCAACACGGCCGTTCACCACGAGGACCTCCACGGCCGGGATCCGGTCCCAGCCCTCGGCCCGCGGGAGGAGCCGCTGGCAGATCACGGCCTTCAGGCTCCCGGCCAGGGAGCTGCGGACCTGCCGCTGGCGGGGGTCGGGGAACAGGTCGGTGAAGCGGTTCAGCGTCTCGGACGCGTCGATCGTGTGCATGGTCGAGATCACGAGGTGCCCGGTCTCGGCCGCGTTCACCGCGGCCTCGGCGGTCGACTCGTCCCGGATCTCCCCGATGAAGAGCACGTCCGGGTCCTGGCGAACGGCGAACCGCAGCCCGCTCGCGTAGGAGGGGATGTCGCTTCCCACCTCGCGCTGGTCGATGGAGGCCATCTCGTCCCGGTGGACCACCTCGATGGGGTCCTCCAGCGTGATGACGTGGCACCGCCGGGTCCGGTTGATGTGTCCGATCATGGCCGCGATGGTGGTGGTCTTCCCCGTCCCGGCCGGGCCGGTCACCAGGATCAATCCGCGGCGCTCCTCGGCGAGCGCGGCGACGATGGGTGGGAGGCTAAGCTCCTCGATGGTCGGGATCTTCGCGATCACCAACCGCATGACCAGGCCCACCACCCCGCGCTGCAGGTAGGCGTTGATGCGGTAGCGGCCGAGGGCGTCGAATGACCGGGCCACCTCGGCGTCGCCCGATTCCGACAGCTGCGCCCGCTTCCGCGCTGGGAGCAGCTCGTCGGCGAACCGGGCGGTGTCCTCGACGCTCATCGGGGGCATTTCGAACGGCACCAGCTGGCCCTGGACCCGGATGAGCGGCGGCATGCCGACCTTGAGGTGCAGGTCGCTTCCTTCGGATTCGACCAGCCCGGCCAGCAACGTCTCGATCTTCACCATCTCCTCTAGCCATCGGCCCGGGGGCGGCGCCACCTTAGTGGGGGCGGTACGGCCCCGGCACGGGCTCGGGCCGGGCGCTCGGGGAGCACGGTCGCCGGGGGGCATACTGTGGCCTCGATGGGCGTGGCCCTGGTTTCGGCGGCGCTGGCGGCTGCGGTCGGGGATTGGTTAGCGGTGGCCGTCCGATCGACGCGAGCGGAGTACGCGCTCAAGCCGCTGGTCATGGCGCTGCTCCTGGCGGCCGCCATCGAGCTGCGGCACGGCGACCCGGCCTTGCGGTGCGCCTTCACCGCCGCCGCCCTGGTCTTCTCCCTCGCCGGCGACGTCTTCTTGATGCTTCCCCGCGACCTGTTCGTGGCCGGCCTGGCGTCGTTCCTGCTGGCCCACGTCTCCTACGTCGCGGCCCTGAACACGCCGAGGGTCCCTGGCCCCAGCGCCGGTCTGGTTGTGGCCGCGACCCTCGGCGTCGCCGCGGTGAGCATTCCCATGTGGCTCCGGATCCGCGGGGGGTTGTCGCGTTCGAGCCGCCAGGCACTCGTCCCGCCGGTCACCGCCTATGTCCTGGTCATCAGCGCCATGGTGGTGTTCGCCATCCTCACGCTGGGGAGGCCCGGCTGGAGCGCCGGACGGAGCGCCCTGGCCGCTGCGGGGGCGGTCCTGTTCTACGCGAGCGACGGGATGATCGGCTGGAGCCGGTTCGTCTCGGACTTCCCCGGGAGCCGAGTCCTGATCATGGTCTCGTACCACTTGGGTCAGATCGGGTTGGTGCTCGGGTTGCTCGGGGCAAGATAGGAGGGACCCGGGCAAGGAGCGGGCCCGCTATCCTACCCGTCGGTAACGAGCGGCTCGCGCGGGGAGAAGACGAGGCACCGGACCGGAAGCGAGGACTGGATGAACGTCGTGGCGCTGGTGAAGTACATCCCGAACCCAACCGGAACCCCCCAGATGGGCGACGACTTCCGCTTGAAGCGCGAAGGCGTTGAGGGTGGCCTCGACCCCGGGGACGAGCACGCCGTCGAGGCCGCCCTTCAGGTCGCGGAGGCGTCCGGCGGGGAGGTCACCTTCGTGACCATGGGCCCCGAACCGGCCCTCCAGGCGGTGCGCAAGGCGCTGTCCATGGGCGGCCACAAGGCGGTGGTCGTCACCGACCCCGGCCTGAAGGGAGCCGACTCCATGGTGACGGCCCGGGTCCTGGCAGCGGCCGTCAAGCGCTCGGAGTTCGACCTGGTGGTGGCGGGCGTCGAATCCACCGACGGCTACACGGGGACCATGCCGATGGCGGTGGCCGAGCTCCTGGGGATCCCGGCCCTCACCTTCGCCCGGAAGGTGGAGGTGAAGGACGGGTCCGTGCGGGTCGAGCGCCAGACCGAGACCGGCTACCACGTGGTCGAATCGGAGTCCCCCGCGCTGATCACCGTGACGGCCGGAGCCAACGACCCTCGCTACCCCACGCTCAAGGGCATCATGCAGGCGAAGCAGAAGCCGGTCGACACCCTGTCGCTGTCGGACCTCGGGCTGTCGGGCGAGGAGGCCAAACCGACCCAGGAGGTCATCGGGATCGAACCGGTCCCCGAGCGCGAGGCCGGCGAGATGGTCGAGGATCCGGGTGAGGCGCCGGGGAAAGTGGTCGAGTTCCTGAAGAAGGCGAAGGTGATCTGAAGATGCCGGGGATCTGGGTCTACGCGGAGGCCTCCTCCGACGGCAAGGTCGAGGCCACGGCGCTGGAGAACCTGACCAAGGCCCGCGACCTGGGCACGGAGCTGGCGGCGGTGGTCCTGGGACCGGGTGCCACCGAGGCGGCGTCGACCCTCGGGGAGTACGGCGCGGAGACCGTGTTCGCCTCGGACGACGAGGTGTTCGGCGAGTTCCTCGCCCAGCCCCACGCGCACGCCTTGCACGAGCTGGCCAAGGAGCATCAGCCGGAGCTGATCCTGTTCTCCCCCACGTACGACTCTCGCGACGTGGCCGGGCGACTCCAGGCCCGCCTCGGTTCGACGCTCATGTCGAACGCCAGCGACGTGCTGGCGCCCGACTACGCCCAGACCCAGATCTTCGGGGGATCCCAGGTGGTCGACGTCACGCTTTCCGGGCCCGACCCGAAGCTCGTGATCGTCCGGGCCAAGTCCTTCGAGGCCTCCCCCGGCGGCGGCGGTTCTGCGAACGTGGTTCCGGTGAACGTGGAGATCCCCGACGAGCTGAAGAAGGCCCGGCGGGTCGAGCGCCACGAGGAGGCGGCGTCGGGTCCGAAGCTCGAGGAGGCCAAGGTCGTGGTGGCCGGCGGACGTGGCCTCCAGGAGGCCTCGAACTTCAAGCTCCTCGAGGAGTTGGGGGAGGCGATCGGCGGCTCCGCGGTGGGCGCCTCGCGCGCGGTGGTGGACGCCGGGTGGGTGCCCTACAACATGCAGATCGGGCAGACGGGCAAGACCGTGAAGCCCGAGGTGTACTTCGCCGTGGGGATCAGCGGGGCCACCCAGCACCTGGTGGGGATGAAGGAGTCGAAGCGGATCATCGCCGTCAACAAGGACAAGGACGCCCCGATCTTCCAGTACGCGGACCTGGGGGTCGTGGGCGACGCGCTGAAGCTGATCCCGGCCATCACCGAAGCGATCAAGTCTTCGAAGGGCGGCTAGCGGCGGCCGTCGCCTCGAGGAATCCCTGCTCCTCGAGCCAGTTGGTGACCGCCTCCACCACCCCCGCCGGGTCCTCCATCATCGGGACGTGGCCGATCCCAGGCATGACCCGGAGCGTCCAGTCGGGGCGGCGCCGGGCGATCTCGCGGGCCGCGCCCACCAGCACCAGCCGGTCGAGCTCCCCCTCCAGGACCAGCGCCGGCGCCGCCGCCCGCCCGAGCGCGTCGAAGAACCTCGAGGGTTCGTGCCACAGCATGCCGAGCAGGGAGCGAGCGGCCTCCAGGAAGGCCCGGTCGGCCCACGGCTGGGCCAGACGCTCGCGGGCCATCGCCAGCTGCTGTTCGCGGAGTCGAGGGTCGATCCGGGTGGCGTCGGCGCAGATGTAGGACATCATCTGGTCGAAGGTCTCCTCGAGGCCCAGGGCCTCGACCATCTGCCGCAGGAAGCTCTCGCCGATCCCCGGCGTGTCGTAGGCGGCGAACAACTGCTCGGTCACGGGATCGAGCGGCTCCCCAGGGACGGGAGGCACCGCCGGGTCGATCAGCACCATCGCGGCCACGCGCTCCGGGTTCGCCGCAGCCTCGAGGACCGAGATCAGCCCGCCCATCGAGTTGCCCACAAGGGCGACCGGCTCCGGCGCGATCGCTTCGATGAACCGGTCCAGGAGGTCCCGGTTCGCCTCCACGGTGGCCGATCGGCCGTCCAACGGCGTGTGGCCGAAGCCGGCCAGGTCCGGCGCCACGACCCTGGCCCGCTCGGCCAGATCGGGCCCCACGGCGCCCCAGTCCACGAACGAGCCGCCCAGGCCGTGGACCAGCACCATGGTCGGGCCGGCGCCGCCGAAATCGGCGTAGTGGACGGGCCCGTCGAGATCGATCGTCCGCGAATCCACCGGAGGGAGGATGCTACCCGGTCCGGGCGAGGCGGATGAGCCTTCCCGATACCATGGGCCCGCGGTGGACCACGTCCTGATCAGGAAGCTCGAGCACCTCACCGGGTCGGCCTCGGGGCCCGCCCTGGCGTTCGGAGTGGAGATCAGGGACCGGCCCGGCCCCCTGCACAAGGGCGGGGCCTTCCCGGAGGAGCGGGTCTGGATCCAGCTCCACGGGGGCCTGTTCGTGGCCCGAGCGTCGGTGCAGCTCTGCTGGGTCGGCGAGTACTCGCAGGTCGCCGACATCCGTTCGCGGACCAGGGGCTCTCCGATCCACGACGTGGACGACTTCTGGAGGGGGCGGCCCCGATACGGCTACGCGGGAATGGCCTCCCTGTACCAAGAGGCCTGGCTCGAGGAGCCGTTCTGGGCCGGGCCCCGAACGTACACCTACGAGTGGGTCCGGCTGGAGGACGAGAAGAAGCGGACCTCGTGGCTCGACCGCAGGGAGCCGCCTCGCGGGGGCGAGGGCCTGGCCCGGTCCTTCCGGGCCTGGCTCGAGGCGCGCTAGGCGAACCCGGCATGCGCCGGCCGGCCGGCTGGTAGCGTTGCGCACCGTGCGATCCGTGGCCCGCCTGTCGATCACGCCCGTCAAGTCCATGCAGCTCCAGCACCCGGCCGGCGTCAGGCTGGAACGCTTCGGCGTGGCCGAGGACCGGCGCTTCTACGTCGTCGACGCAGATGGCCGGCTGCTCAGCGGTCCGGCGCACGACCGGCTCTTCCCGGTGAAGGCCGAATACGATCCGTCGGCCGAGCGCCTCGCCCTGCGGTTCCCGGGCGGGGGCACGGTCGAAGGGGAGGTCGCGGCGGTGAGGGGCCCGACGGTCGGCACCAGTTTCTGGGGCCGGCCGGTCGCCGGCCGCGAGGTGGCGGGGCCCTGGGCCATGGCGCTGTCCGACCACGTGGGGAGCCCCGTTCGTCTGGTCAGGACGGACCGGCCGGGCCAGGCCGTCGATTCGCACGCCGTGTCCATCTTCTCCACCGCGTCCGCGGAGGAGCTGGATCGGCAGGCGGGCCGGAGCGATCGCCCGCTGGACCGCCGGAGGTGGCGGATGCTCGTCGAGGTCGCGGGCTCCGCTGCCCACGAGGAGGACGGGTGGGTAGGCCGGCGGGTGAGGATCGGCGAGGCCACGGTCGAGGTGATCCGCACCGACCCGAGGTGCCGGATCACCACCCTCGACCCGGACACGGGCTTCAGGGAATTCGACACCCTGAAGGTGATCGCGGCCTATCGCGGAGCCGACCCGGAGGGCGGCCTGCCCTTCGGCGTGTACGCGGAGGTGGTCGAGCCGGGAGCGGTTCGGGTGGGCGATCCGGTGCATCCCCTCCCCAGCTGAGATCCGCGTCCTCCCGCCGGCTCCCGGCTACGTGCTCGCCTCTTCGTAATCCTCTCGGCGCATCAGGCCGGTGAACGGCTCCCCTCGGAGGTACCGGCCGACGTTCTCGGCGGCCCGCCGGGCGGCGGTCTCGAGCACGCCGGGAACGATGGCCGAGTTGTGGGGCGAGCCGAGCAGGTTGGGCAACTCGAAGAAGGGGTGGTCCGTTCGGAATCCCCCGTCGGGCGGCTCGTGCCACCAGACGTCGAGCCCGGCCCGGAACTCGGGGTGGGTGCGGAGGTGCTCGTAGAGCG
>DASWCX010000127.1:0-1536 GCA_036395815.1 Actinomycetota bacterium
GCTCGTGGCTCCGGCGACCGGCGTCACGTTCGTGTGGACGGACCATGGGCTCCGTCGCTTCCCCGCCGGGCCGTTCGGGATCCCCATCGACCTGCGGGAGCTGTGGGGCTGGGACGGGATGTCCCGGCGGGGACGGATCGAGGCGCTGGGCGACCTGGTGAGGAAGCCTCGCAGGGAGGAAGGGGACGAACCCCTCGGTGCGCTGCTTCGTCGTCGGCTCGGCGACGAAGCAACCGATTCGCTCGTGGCGCCACTTCTCGGCGGGCTGTTCGCGGGCGACGTCGACCGCCTGAGCGCCCTCGCGACATTCCCGGAGCTGGTCCAGTGGGAGCGCCGGCGGGGCAGCCTGATCCGCGGCGCCCGGGCCGCGGCCCGAACGGCCGCTGACGCCACGCCACCGCCACCGATGTTCCTGCGCCCTCGCGGAGGGATGCGGCGACTCACCGACGCGCTGGCGGCGACTCTCGGCGACAGGGTGCGATGCGGCATGAAGGTGGAGGTGGTGGAGCCCGAGGGGCCCGGTTACGTGGTTCGTGCCGGGGAGATGGAGCTCTCGGCGGATTCGGTGGTGCTGGCCACGCCGGCAGTCGTCTCGGCCGGCCTGCTCGAGCGGCACGCGCCTGAGGCCGCGGCGGCTCTCGGAGGTATCCCGCACGTCTCCACGGGCGTCGCCCTGCTGGTCTACGCGGAGGGAACGGGCGACTGCCTACCGGACATCTCGGGGTTCGTGGTCCCGAGAGGGAATCTGGCCATGACGGCCTGCACGCTGGTCTCCAGGAAGTGGCCCGACCGGGTCTTCGGGGACCGGGCCGTGGTTCGCTGCTTCGTTGGCGGTTCGGGCGCTGAGGACATCCTGGACCAACCCGACGACGCGATTGCGGAAGGTGTGGCCCGCCAGCTGGCGGCGATCCTCCCGCTCCCGGCCGAGCCGGTGGCCTGGCGCCTGGTCCGGTGGCCCCGATCGATGCCGCAGTACGAGGTGGGACACCTGGATCGGGTGGCCGCCATCGAGCGGGCCCTTCCTCCCGGGACGTTCCTGGTGGGACCGGCGTACCGTGGGCCCGGGATCGCCGACTGCGTCCGTGGCGGGAACGAGGCCGCGGAAGCGGTGCGGTCGCGCATGGCCGGCCGGCTGCACTCGATCGAAGGGGAGCACATGAGATGAGCGAAGCGCTGTACGCCCTGTACCCGGTGTTCAAAGCCCAGGCGGCATTCCAGGATCTGGACCCCGACGATGCCGCCCAAGAGATCGAGAACCTGTTCAAGGAGTGGGAGGGCCGGATCGCGGTCCGGGGCGTCTATTCGACGGTGGGGTTCCGGGCCGACTCGGACCTGATGCTGTGGCTGATCGGGCCGGGCCCCGACGAGATGCAGAGCGCCCTGGTGCAATTCCGCCGCACCGCCGCGGGACGGCTGCTCGAACCCGTCTGGACGTTCATGGGCGTGGTGAAGCCTGCGGAGTTCACCTCGGATCACTCTCCGGCCTTCGCCAGGGGAGAACCGCCGAAGCGGTTCCTCAACGTCTACCCGTTCGTC
>DASWCX010000128.1:0-2830 GCA_036395815.1 Actinomycetota bacterium
GTGAACACTTAGCCGCCGGCGCGGTGGTGGCCGCCGTGGCCGTCGCCTTCGGCTGGGGAGAGAATGCGAAGACGAGCCCGCCGGCCGGCGGCAGGCCGACCTCGAGGTTCTCGTTCACCGTGTCGTACCACGCCAGGGCGACCCTCTTGCCGTCGGTGTTCACGGCGATGCTGGGGTTCGCCCCGCCCAGGCTGTCGGGAACGGCGGAGCTCTGGAAGGTCCCGCTGGAGTTCGTGGCGAACATGATGTCGTCCCTGCCGGTGTCGGCCCACGTGACGTAGTGGATCCCCTTGTCGTCGAGGGCGATCCCCGTCGACCATGAGGCCGAGACGCCTCCGGTTTTCGCGGTCACGGTCGCCAGGTCCGTGACCTCCCATGGCCCTCCGCCCACCGAGTGGGCGTGGCGGACGTGCCCCGCCTCGTCGTAGTAGGCGAGGTGCGGGTTCCCGGACTTGTCGAGTGCCATGGACACGCCGACCCCGCCGTCGCCGGGAACCGCCTCCGTGTTCCACCCACCCCCGGCGCTTCGGGCCAGCATCGTGTGGCCGTGGTCGCCGTAGGCGATGAGCGTGGTGCCGTCCTGAGCCACCGCGATCGCACTCACCACCCCGGCCCCGCCCCCGGGGCCCGCGCCGGGGGCCACGTCCTCGATCTTCCAGCCGGTCCCCACCCGGTGGGCCACCCGCAGCCCCGACGCGAGGTAGAACGAGATCCAGGGGCTCCCGTCGGAGCCGAGGGCGATCGCGGCCCCGTACGTCTGCCCGTCGGTTACCTTGACAGGGTCGTCGAACGCGCCTCCGGCGTCGTCGTCGTAGTACAGCCCGGTCGCCGCGGACCACGCCACGTGGTGCTTCCCCTGGGCGTCGACGGCGAGGCCCGTGTGGACCGGCGGCCCTGCCATCCCGTCCTTGTACGCGATGCCCTCCGCCTCCCCCTGGTCGGGGCTCTGGCTCTGCTTCGTGACCGAGACCCTGCTCCAGACCCCGCTCGCCTGGGTGCCCAGCAGCACGGCCGGCGGCTGCGGCTGCCCGGCGATGACGGGGGGAGGGATCTCGCCCTTCTTGACCGGAGCTTTGAGCAAGAGGTAGGCCACGGCCGGGTTGCCGTCCTGGTCGAGGGCCACGGACGGGACCCGGCCCGCGTCGTTCAACGAGTCCGGCACCTGCACCACCAGCTGCCCCCCGGCGCGGGGTGCGATGCTCGGGGGAGCCTGATTCGCGGCGCAGGCCGAAACGAACAGGGCGAGGCCCCCCGCGAGCGCGGCGAGCCGAACGAACCTGGACTGGTCGAGGGTCCCCGGCACGG
Source organism: Actinomycetota bacterium (assembly GCA_036395815.1). GTDB lineage: Bacteria > Actinomycetota > UBA4738 > UBA4738 > UBA4738 > DASWCX01. Next base: position 1,306 of record DASWCX010000128.1, read on the forward strand.
CGGCGCCTATTCTAGCCAGGGCCGAGCGGTCACCCGCGCTGGGTCCCTTTGAGCTGCTGGAGCAAGGCGGCCAACCGCGCCTGGGCCAGGGCGTAGTCGGGGTTCCCGGCCCGATTGTCGAGCGAGTACGGATCCCGGCTCCCCCGCTTCCCGTTCAGGTCGTACAGCTCCTTCTCCCCGGTGTTGAGCTCCGTGTACAGGTAATCGAGGGTCCGCACGCCCCAGAACGGGGTCACGTCGAACTCGCTGAAGTCCTCCCGCTCCGGGTCGACCAGGGGACGATCCCGCCCCGAGCTCGCGGCCCATCGAAGCAGGACCCCCTTCCGCCAGGGCGGGCGCTGTCCCGTGAGCAGCGGCACCAAGCTCATCCCGTCCTGAGTCCGGGTGGGCGTGACGCCGGCCAGCTCGGCCACCGTGGGGGCCACATCCACCGTGCTCACCAGATGCGTCTTGTCCGTCCGGGCGGAGGCCGCCGGGTCGCGAACGTAGAACACGATGTGCTGGCACTCGTCGTACTCGCAGGTCTTGGTCTCCCAGCGGTGCTCCCCGAAGGAGAAGGCGTTGTCGGTCAGGTACAGGATCACCGTGTTGTCGAGCACGCCCTTGGCGTCGAGCTCCTGGACCACGGCCTTGACCGCGTCGTCCACCGAGAGCAGCGTCTCGTACTCCCCCTGCCGGTCCGTGTCCATCTGATTCACGCCCTGGGCATCGAGGAGCGGGAGCTTCTGAACCCAGCCCGGCTTGTCCGAGACATCCGTCTCGTTGAAGTCCGGGTGATGGATCGGGGCCATGCCGTCGAACGCCCCCTTGTCGCGGGGAGCGGGGTTCCAGATGAGGTTGCCGTTCGTGTCCTTCCCGTCGTGGTGGGGACCGTAGGGGGCGAACCACAGGAAGAAGGGCTTCGTACCGGGGGCCTGGCTCAAGAAGTCGACGGCCTTTCCGGACAGGATGTCGGTGGCGTAGTCGGCCTCCGAGCTCCCGTAGCTGACGGTCTGGCCGTTCTCCTCCAGGTCGTAGTCGTAATAGGTGGGGTTGCCCTTGTAGGCGTGCCAGTCGTCCCAGCCGGGCGGAATGTAGTCGCCCAGTCCGAAGGGGTACTGGTTCAGGTACTTCCCGACGAACCCCGTGTGGTAGCCGCCGTCGTGCAACCACGTGGCCACGGTCGAGGTGTCGTCGAAGAGGGCGCCGTCGGTGTTCCTCTGCACGCCCGTGTGATGCGAGTACTGCCCGCTGAGCAGGGTGGCCCGGGCCGGGCAGCACAGCGCGGTGTTGTCGAAGGCCCGGCTGTACCGGATCCAGTGCCCGGACGGGTCGTCGACGAGGGACTGCAGGTAGGGCATGGGGGTGGAGACGTGGTTCGGGAGGCTGTCGATCGACTGATCGTCCGAGAGGATCACGACGATGTTCGGTCCGGTCGCCTCCGGCCGGGCCGGAGCGAGGACGACGACCGACCCCAGGACGACAACGGTCGAGGCAGCGAGCAGCAGAAGGCCTCTCAGACGCACGAGGATCAGGCTCCCGCCGG
>DASWCX010000129.1:0-3023 GCA_036395815.1 Actinomycetota bacterium
ACTGGGCCTGGACATCCTCGAGGGTGTCGGCTCGCTCGTGGACAAGTCGCTCGTGCGGATGACCGGGCCGGACGGGGGGGAGCCGAGGTTCTCGATGCTGGAGACGATCCGGGAGTTCGGGCAGGAGGAGCTGCGGGCGAGCGGAGACCTGGAGGAGCTGGTGCGCCGCCATGCCCGCTTCTTCCTCGACCTGGCCGTCGAGGCCGAGCTCCACCTTGTCGCCGGGGAGGGCGAATGGCTCGACCGATGCGAGCTGGAGCACGCCAACATCAGGGCCGCCCTGCGATGGGCCGTCGAGACGGGCGAGGCCCAGCTTGCCCAGGAGGCCGCCGGCGCCCTCTGGCGGTTCTGGCACCAGCGTGGGCACCTCGCGGAAGGTCGGCGGTGGTTCGAAGAGGTGCTGGCCATGCCGACGGGCCCGAGCGGGACCGCCGCACGGGCGAAGGCGCTGATCGGGGCGGGCGGGGTGGCGTGGTGGCAGGAGGACCGGGAGTCGGCGGGCGCCCACTACGAGGAGGCCGTGGAGATCGAACGCGAGCTGGGCGACCCCGCCCGAACGGCTGAGGCCCTGTACAACCAGGCGTTCGTCGTGGCCGGGGACGACATCGAGGCGGCCGGGCGGCTTCTGGACGAGGCCCTCGACCTGTTCCGCGCCGTGGGGGATGAGCCGGGCGTGGCCCGGGTGCTCTCGATGCTGGTGATCCGGGACGCGCCGGCCGGGAAGTGGGACCTGGTGGTGTCCAAGCTGGAGGAGGCCGTCGGGATCCAGCGGCGGATCGGGGATCGTCTGCATCTGGCGTTCGACCTGCTGTGGCTGGCGTACGCCCTGGGCCGGCTTGGCCGGCCGGAGGAGGCGCGATCGGCGGGCCTGGAGTCGCTCGAGCTGTTCCGCGAGGCGGACAACGCCACCGGCATCGGCATCGCGCTGGTGGATCTGGCGTTCCTGGCGACGTGGGTTGGCCGGCACGAGCGGGCCATCCGGCTTGCCGCCGCGGCGGAGTCCATCCGGCAGCATGTCGGCGGTCCGCCCGGCGCGATCGGCGGCCTGCTGGAGGGGGACCCCGTCGAGGAGGCCCGAGGCCACCTGTCGGAGGAGGCGGCCCGGCGAGCCTGGGAGCAGGGGCTCGCCATGAGCGTGGACGAGGCCGTGGCCCTGGCCATGGCCCCGCCCCCGGCCTGATCGGTCCGGCGCCGCCGGCCCGCCCGTTCCAACCCCTTCGCTCGCGACCCCCGGAGCCTGACTTCTGGGGTTGCGCTTGGGTTTCTTTCCGACATTTGACACGGTGCGTCCGACTCGGGCATAATCCAACAGCTTCGGAAGCATCCGGAAGGCGGAGGAGCGGGCATGTACGCGGAGGAACGCCGTCAGGAGATCGGGACCCTGGTGCGGCAGCAGGGCCGCGGGGACGTCGTGGAGCTCGCCGATCGCTTCGACGTCACCCCCGAGACCATCCGCCGGGACCTCACCGATCTGGAGCGACTGGGCGTGCTCCGGCGGGTGCACGGAGGGGCCATTCCCATCGAGCGGTTCCGGACCGAGCCCGCCGTGGCGGAAAAGGCCGTCTCGATGGCCAAAGAGAAGGCCCGGATCGCCACCGCGGCCCTGCCGTTCGTGCCCGGGCACGGAACGGTGCTGCTGGACGCGGGGACCACGACCCTCGCCCTGGCCCGGTCCTTCCCCGATCGTGAGCTCACCGTCTTCACCAACTCGCTTCCGGTCGGGCTGGAGTTGGCCGCCCGACAACCGGTCCAGCTCTACGTGATCGGCGGCCGCGTCCGCGGCCGCACGCTTGCGCACGTGGGCGAATGGGCGCTGCGCCAGCTGACGGACCTCAGGGTCGACGTCGCCTTCATCGGGACCAATGGACTGACCGTCGCCCGGGGCCTGTCCACACCGGATCCGGCCGAGGCTGCCGTCAAGGGCGCCATGTGCCGGGCCGCGCAGCAGGTGGTGGTGCTCGCCGACCACACGAAGGTGGGCGAAGAGGACACCGTCCGGTTCGCCTCGATCGAACAGGTCGACGCCCTGGTGACGGACAGCGGCCTGGCGCCGGCCCACGTGGAGGCGCTCGAGGAGGCCGGGGTGGAGGTGGTGCTGGCATGATCGTCACCCTCACGGCGAACCCTTCGGTCGACCGAACCCTCGAGATCCCGACGCTCGCCCGGGGGGAGGTCGTTCGGGCCACCGCCGCCCGGGTGCACCCGGGGGGGAAGGGCGTGAACGTGGCCCGGGCCCTGTTGGCGAACGGCATCCCCGCCCGGGCCGTCCTCCCCTCGGGCGGCCATGAGGGCGACCAGTTGCTGGATCTTCTGGCCGCGCTGGGCGTCGACGTGGTGGCGGTGCCCATCGCCGAGCCGATCCGCGAGAACGTCACCGCCGTGGAGCCGGACGGCACCGTAACGAAGCTGAACGCTCCGGGGCCCAGGCTCTCACGGGCGGAGGCCGAGGCTCTGGTGGAGGCCACTGTCGAAGCCGCTCGTGGCGCCGATTGGGTGGCCCTGTGCGGTGCCTTGCCCCCCGGCGCCCCCGAGGATCTGTACGCCGGCCTGGTTGCCAAGCTCAGGGCCGCCGGGGTTCGGGTGGCGGTCGACACGTCAGGATCGGCACTGGAGGTGTCGGTCGACGCCTGCCCCGACCTGGTCAAGCCGAACGCCCAGGAGCTGGGCGAAGCCGTGGGGTACCCCATGCGCACACTGGGCGACGTCCTCGAGGGTGCCCTCCGGTTCCTTGACCGGGGCGTGGGACAGGTCCTCGTCTCACTGGGAGGGGACGGGGCCGTGTCGGTTTCGGACGCCGTCGCCCTTCGGGCCTGGACGCCGCCCATCGTGCCCCGGTCGACCGTCGGGGCGGGCGACGCCGCCCTGGCGGGATTCCTGGCGGCCGACGGCGCGATCCCGGAGGCCCTTCGGGCCGCGGTGGCTTGGGGCGCGGCTGCGGTGCAGCTGCCTGGGACCGGGATGCCGGGCCCGGCGGACATCGCGGTCGACCAGGTGAAGTTGGAGGAGCTCGACGCCGGTCGAGC
>DASWCX010000130.1:0-1557 GCA_036395815.1 Actinomycetota bacterium
CGAACTTTGATGCTCGTGGCGCGCAGATGAGGGCCTGAAATCAAGAAAAGGTGCCTCCCAGCAGGGATGATGCGGTTGCGAACCAAGCACCCGTCCCCGCAGAAGGAGGCACCTTCCAGATGCGATCTTCCCACGACCTCGACCGGACTGAAATCACCTTCGACGACGACCGCGCGGTTGCCAACGCCGGGCTGGTCATGACCGCCACGCTGGCGGAGCGACTGGGCATCGAGGCTCTGGGGAACGAGTTCATCGACCTGGGTGGCCGTCCCGGTGCGTCCCGGCCGGGGCGGAAGGTCCTGACCCTGGTGCAGTCCATCGTCGTCGGCGGAGACTGCATCGACGACGCCGACGTGCTGCGCTCCGGGGCCACCGAGGGAGTGCTCCCCCACCGGGTCATGGCGCCGTCCACGCTGGGGACGTTCCTGCGGTCCTTTACCTTCGGCCACGTCCGTCAGCTGGACAAGGTGGCCGGCGCCGCCCTGCACCGGGCGTGGGCGGCGGGAGCCGGGCCCGGGGACGAACCCACCACGGTCGACATGGACTCCACGGTGTGCGAGGTCCACGGCTACCACAAGCAGGGGGCCGCCTACGGTTACACTCGACGTCTCGGCCTGCACCCCCTGCTGGCCACCCGGGCCTCCACCGGCGAGGTCCTGCACGTGCGTCAGCGCAAGGGCTCGGCCAACACCGCCCGGGGCGCGGTGCGGTTCGTGGGGGAGACCGTGGCCAGGATACGACGGGCCGGCGCCACCGGGAAGCTCACCCTTCGGGCCGACTCCGGGTTCTGGTCCGAGCGGTTCCTGGGGACGTGCCGGCGCATGTCGGTGGCCTTCTCCATCACCGTGCGCCAGATCCCGCAGGTCAAGGAGGCCATCGCCTCGATCCCCGAGGAGGCGTGGACCCCCATCGACTACACGGAGCGGGGCGAGGCCCAGGTGGCGGAGACCACCTACAAGGGGGACCGCCTCGTGGTGCGGCGGACCCGACTGATCGGCCCCCAGGCCGAGCTATGGCCGGACTGGCGCCACCACGCCTTCGTCACCGACCGGTCAGGCGAGGCCGCGGCCCTGGATGAGGATCACCGCCGCCACGCCGTCACCGAGCTGGCGATCCGAGACCTCAAGGAGGGCGCGGGGATGAACCACTGCCCCTCCGGGAACTTCTCCGCCAACGCTGCGTGGCTGGTCCTGGCGAGCCTGGCCCACAACCTCCTGCGGTGGGCCTGCGCGCTCGGACTTGAGATGGACGGACCGGTGGTGGCCAAGACCATCCGCCGGCGTTTCATCGCCCTGCCCGGGCGCCTGACACGCTCGGCCCGGACCTGGACACTGCACCTGCCGTCACGATGGCCGTGGCGAGAGGCGTTCCTCGCCGCGCTCGCCCGCTTACGGGCGTTGCCGCTGCTGGCCTGAGAGGGCCGGCCCATCGAGCAACTGCCAGGATCGCGGGTTCTCCCACGGCCGGGTTCGCCTTCGACGGCCGCACCGCGACGCCGCCCGGGCACAGGGGCGCAACCACGGATGGCGCGGCCGGTCCAGACGCGCGATCGATCAT
>DASWCX010000131.1:0-2429 GCA_036395815.1 Actinomycetota bacterium
CTCGCGTTGGGACACGCCACGGCGTACACGTTCGCCTCGGTGACCGCTGCGGTCATCATCTCCCGCCGGGTCGGTGGGTTCGACGTCCGGCAGCTGGCTCGCGCCCTGGGCCAGATCCTGCTCGCGGGGCTGGCGACGGGGGCGGCGGCGCTGCTCGTCTCCCGATCGATCGGGACCGCGCTGGGGACGGCCAGCCTCGGGCCCCAGACGCTCCAGGTGGTGGCCGGGGTCGTGGCGGGAGCGGGGGCGTTCCTCGCCGTGGTCGCCGCGTTCCGGATGCCCGAGCTATCGATGGTCAGGGAACTGGTTCGCTCCAGATGGACGAGGAGGTCGCGGTGAGCTCCTTCCGGCGGTCGCTCCTTTCGCCGTTCGTGCGGTTGCATCGGGACGAACGGGGCCTCCTGGTGAGCTTCGTGATCAAGTTCGCCCTGGTGATCGCGCTCATGGTGCTGGCCGTGGAGGAAGGGGGCCAGATCCTGCTCGCCCAGATCCACGCGGGCACGGCCGCCCGGAGCGCCGCGACGGCCGCCGCCAACACGTTCCACACCACCCACAGCGAGGCCCAGGCCCAGGCCTCGGCGGTGAACACCGCCAAGGACCTCGACCCGATGGCCGAAGTGGTGGGCGTCGTGGTCAACCCCGACGCCTCGGTGACCGTGACGGTGGTGGAGACGGCCAAGACGCTCGTGGTCCACCGGGTGGGGTTCCTCAAGGATTTCGGCCAGCAGCAGGCCACCCAGCAGGAGACGATCAGCTTCTGACCGCGGCGGCTCGGCCGAAGCCGCCCACCTCGCCTGGGTAGACTGAACCGCATGGCAATGGTCGCCGCCGGTCAGCGGCTGGCGGGACGCTACGTCCTCGAAGAGCACGTCGCCACCGGGGGGATGGCGACGGTCTGGCGGGCCCGCGACCAGGTGCTGGCTCGAACCGTGGCGGTGAAGATCCTGCGGGACGACCTGGCGAACGACCCCGAGTTCCGGGAGCGGTTCCGCCGGGAGGCCATCGCCGCCGCCCGCCTCAACCACCCCTCGATCATCAACGTGTTCGACACCGGGACCGACGAGGACGTGGTGTTCATCGTCATGGAGTTCTTCGCCGGCCGGACCCTCGCCGAGGTCCTCACCGGGGCCGGAGCCCTCGACCCCGAACGGGTGGTCGACCTCGTCTCGCCGGTCCTGGAGGCGCTCGGCTACGCCCACTCCCAGGGCGTGATCCACCGGGACGTGAAGCCGGCGAACATCCTGGTGAGCGACGACGGGCGGGTGAAGGTGACCGACTTCGGGATCGCCAAGGCCGTGGTCGAAGCGGGGGCCGACCTGACCACCACCGGCAGCATGCTCGGGACCGTCCAGTACCTCTCCCCCGAGCAGGTCGAGGGCTCGCCGGTCGACCCACGCTCCGACCTGTACTCCACGGGCGCGGTTACCTACGAGCTGCTCGCCGGGAGGCCTCCGTTCCGCGCCGAGACGCCGGTGGCCACGGCGATGATGCGGTTGACCACGAACCCCAAGCCGCTTCGGGACATCCGGCCAGGCCTTCCGCGAGAGCTGGAGGCCACGGTGTCGCGGGCCATGTCGGTCCGCCCCGACGACCGGTTCCCGTCGGCGGATGCGATGCGCACGGCCCTCCAACGGTGGGACGCCGCCGCGGTGACGCTCCCCCGAGGGATCCCGCCGGTCCCCAAGCCGCTGCGCCGCCGCACCCCTCCCGCGCCCAGGGCACCCCGGCCCTCCTCGGTGTTCCGGTCGTGGATGCTGGTGCCCCTCGTGGTCGTCCTCCTCGCCGTGGCCGCCATCGCGGTGGGGCTCATCGTGGGACGCCTCCAGCTGGGCGGTCCGCTCGGGGTTCGCGCCGCTGCCGGGTCGAGCAAGCCTGCCGGCGGTGGCGGGACACCGGTCAGGCTGGTGCAGGCAAAGGACGACGATCCCTACGGCGACGGCTCGGAGGACCCCCAGGACGCGGCCCTCGCCATCGACGGCAACCAGGGCACTTCCTGGTTCACGGACCACTACAGCTCCGCGAAGTTCGGGAACCTCAAGCCGGGGCTGGGCCTGTGGGTCGGGCTGGGCCGAACGGTCGAGGTCACCCAAGTCACGGTGACCAGCCCGATCCCGGGGTGGGCCTTCGAGCTGCTGCCGGGAGCGGCGCCCAACGACAACGCCCGGCCGCTCGCGTCGACGGACGGGCGGGTGACGTTCACCGTGGGACGAGATGGCCGGGCCACGGTCGATCTCCCACACTCGCGGACCAGCGGCCTCATGATCTGGATCGTCCGGCTGGCTCCGGACCAGGGCCGGTTCCGGGCGGCGGTGAGCGAGATCGAGGTTCGAGCGGCGACGTGAGCGGCGGCGAGGGACCGGGGGGCCGAGAGCCGACCGACGCCGACCTGGTGAGCAGGTTCAGGAACGGGGACCGCTCCGCGTTCGACG
>DASWCX010000132.1:0-2339 GCA_036395815.1 Actinomycetota bacterium
GCCCCTGCCACCGACCTGTCCGCCGTTCCCGACGGGTCGGTCGACGTGGTGTTCTGCTCCAACCTCTTGGAGCACCTCCCCGACAAGGCGGCCGTCCTCCAGGCCCTGTCCGAGTGCCGCCGCGTCCTCCGCCCGGGAGGCAGGCTGCTGGTGCTCCAGCCGAACATCCGCTACCTGCCCGGCCGGTACTGGGACTACTTCGACCACCACACCCCGCTGACCCATCTCAGCATGGTGGAGGCGATGCGGCTGGCGGGCCTGGCCCCGGTCGAGGTCGTCCCCCGCTTCCTGCCGTACACGGTGAAGGAAACCCGTGCGCCCAGCGCCCTGCTCGTTCGGGCCTACCTCCGTTTGCGGGTGCTGTGGCCGCTGTTCGGGCGGCAGATGTTCATCGTCGCGAGGGCCTCGCCTGCGTCGTCCGAGACGTAAGCGGCCGGCGCCGGGCTACACGCGGTCGCCGGTGCCGGTCACGTCCTCCAGGAGGCCTTCCTTCCAGCTGTGCCTCGGGTACAGCAGCCTCTTGTTCACCCGATCGGCGTGGTCCCGAACGGTCTGCAGCAGCCCGTCGATCAGCGTTTCCGAGAGGAAGTGCGGCTTCAGGCCGAGGTCGAGGAGCTTCGTGTGCTTCGCGTTGTAGTAGTGCTCCTCCATCTCCGCCCGGGGGTTGGTGATGTTCTCGATGATCGGCTCCCACCCCAGCCCCCTCGCGCCCTCCGAGACCTTCTCCGCCAGCTCCTGCACGGAGAACTGCTCGGTGAACTGGTTGAACACCCGGTACTCGCCCATCTCGGCGGGGTTCATGATGGCCAGCTCCACGCAGGCCATGGTGTCCCGGATGTCCAGGAATCCGCGGGTCTGGCCGCCCTTGCCGTACACGGTGATGGGATGGTCGATGGCGGCCTCCACGCAGAACCGGTTCAGCGCGGTGCCCCACACGTCGTCGTAGTCGAACCGCGTGGCCAGGCCGGGATCCAGGTCAGTCTCCTCGGTGCGCACCCCGTAGACCACGCCCTGGTTGAGGTCGGTTGACCGGAGGCCCCACACCCGGCACACGAACTCGATGTTGTGCGAGTCGTGCACCTTGGACAGGTGGTAGAAGCTGCCCGGCCTCTTCGGGTAGGGCAGGACGTCGGAGCGTCCGTTGTGGTGGATCTCGATGAAGCCCTCTTCGATGTCGATGTTGGGGGTCCCGTATTCGCCCATGGTCCCCAGCTTCACCAGGTGCGACTCCGGCGCGAGGTCCTTCATGGCGAACAGGATGTTCAGTGTCCCCACCACGTTGTTGACCTGGGTGACCACGGCGTGGCGGCGCGACAGCATCGAGAACGGCGCCGCCCGGTGCTCGGCGTAGTGCACGATCGACTCGGGCTCGAAGCTCTTGAACACGTGCTCGACGAACTCCCAGTCGGTGATGTCGCCGACGAACGGCCGGATCGGCCGATTGCCCAGCCCGGCCCACAGGTTCACCCGGTCCTGGAGGGTGAGGATCGGGATCAGGGTGTCGGCTCCGATCTCGTGGTCCCACAGGCGGCGGTGGAAGCTGTCGACGACGGCGATGTCGTGGCCCCGGTTGGCCAGATGCATCGCCGTTGGCCAGCCGAGGTAGCCGTCTCCGCCGAGTACGAGGATCTTCATGATCTTTCCCTCCGCCCCGCGCCTGCCAGGGGCCGCTCGGGGTCCGCCGTCTTCTTGACTTGGTGGATGATAGCGTTTCCCGGAACGGCTTCTGCCGAATCCCGTCCCCGCAGTCCGAAGAACCAGGTGTGGGAGAACCGCTATCGATAGACTCCGGGGGTGAGCCAGGGCTCGTCTCGCCATCCGGACTCGCCGGTTGAACTGGTGGAGTTCCCCGCGGACGACCCCGAGCGGGCGAAGGGCTTCTGGTCCCACGTGCTCGGGGTGAGCCTGGAGCCTCGGCCTGAAGCCGAGGGGCACGGGTGGCAGACGCACGGCGAAGGGCCGGCGCTCGGGGTCCACGGTCGGGGGACCGGCCCGGGTGACCGCTTCTCGCTGGCCTATTTCGCCGTCGCCGACCTGCCGGCGGCCCTCGACCGCGTTCGTTCGGCGGGCGGCGAGGTGATCCATCCCGGCGAGCGATGGGCCGTGTGCCGCGACTCCGAGGGCAGCCCCTTCGGCCTGGTCCAGCCCGCTGCTGGTTGAGGCCATCCCGCACCTGGTTCAGCGACTCAGTTCGATGCGCATCACCCTCGAGGGCGCGGGGCCAGAATCGGGGGAAGGATGCCGTCGAGAGCCAGATCCACGGTCTCATCGGCCCTGAACCCGGCCTCTGGGACCTGGATGATGGTGGTGAGAGGACCGGCGGAGGGCCCAGACGGATC
>DASWCX010000133.1:0-3523 GCA_036395815.1 Actinomycetota bacterium
AGAACAAGCGGGTGGCGAAGGCCGTCCGGCTCAAGAAGCGGGCCATGCGGGAGAAGGATCGCCGGTTCCTGGTCGAGGGGGCCCAGGCGGTCCGGGAGGCCATCGCCGGCGACGCGGCGGTCGGCGAGCTGTTCCACGCCGCGGCGCCGGGGGCGGGGGTCCGGCCGGTCATCGACATGGCCCGGGACCGGCGGATCCCGGTGAGCGAGGTCTCCGACGAGGTGATGGCCAGGCTGACGTCCACGGTGACCCCGCAGGGCCTGGTGGCGGTGGCGAGTTTCGTGGACGTCCCGCTCTCGGACGTCCCCGAGGACGCCCGGACCATACCGGTGCTGGTTGAGGTTCGGGACCCGGGCAACGCGGGCACCATCGTGCGCTCGGCCGACGCGGCAGGAGCTGACGCCGTGGTGGTGGCCCGGTCGTCGGTCGATCTCTACAACGAGAAGGCCGTCCGGGCCACCGCCGGGTCGCTGTTCCATCTTCCGGTGATCCGGGAGGTCGATGCCCGGGAGGCGGTGGAGTTCCTCCGCGCCCGGGGGTTCGCGGTCCTGGCCGCCGACCCCCGGGGGGAGGGGTCGATCTACGACGCCGATCTGACCGTTCCCACCGCGATGCTGTTCGGCAACGAGGCGCACGGGCTCGGCAGGGAGGCCCTCGACCTGGCCGACCGGGCCGTCCGCGTGCCGATCCCCGGCAGGGCCGAGTCGCTCAACCTGGCCGCGGCCACCGCCCTGGTCCTGTTCGAGGCCGCCCGGCAGCGGGCCGCAGGGCCCTCGCTGGCCTCGATCGTGGCGGGCGCGGCCCACGACATCCGCTCGCCCCTCGCGGCCCTGCTCGGGTTCAGCTCCACGATGCTCTCGAAGTGGGACCGGCTATCGGATGAGCAGAAGCTCGCCATGGTCGAGGGCATCGCCCACGATTCCGCGCGGATGCGCCTGCTCGTGGCGCAGCTGGTGGACGCGGCCCGGCTCGCTTCCGGGAGCCTCCACCTGAGGATCGTTCCCATTGACGCCCTGGACGTGTCGCGCGGCGCCGCCCGGGACCTGCGGACCCCCGACCTCGACGTGGCGGTGGACGGCGAGCCGACCTTCGTGCTGGCCGACGCCGACCGGCTCCGCACCATCGTGGCCGGGCTGGTCGAGGCGGCCCAGTGGTGGGGCGAGCGGGGGCCGGTGCGGGTCGACGTTCGCCAGGGCGAGCTGCGCGTGTGGCGGGAGGGGACCTCGTTCTCTGCCGACCAGGCCAGAGACCTGTTCGCTCCTCGCCGGCCCGGGACCGGAGGAGGCAGCAAGGTCGGGCTGTTCGTGGCCAAGGGGCTGGCCGAGGCGCACGGGGGGACGCTCCAGGTGGAGGCCAGGGGCGGCATCCGGTTCGAGGTCCGGCTGCCGCCCGCGCCCGGCTGAGTGCGGTCCGGGCGCGGAGGAGTCCTCGCTAGACTAGCCAGCCACCATGACCGCGCCCCCGGACCCCGAGTCGGCCCTGCGGACGCTCGAGGCCGAGCTCGCCCGGGGCCTCGAGCTGTTCGCCGAGGCCCGAACCAGGGAGGAGCTCGAGCGTGCGGAGATCGCCGTCCTGGGCCGAAAGGCCCCCTTCTCCGGGGTGCAGCGCTCCCTCGGCGAGCTCTCCCAGGAGGACCGGCGCCGGGTGGGGCGGCGCACGAACGAGGTCCGCGATGCCCTCCAGTCCGCCATGTCTGAACGGCGGGCGTCCCTGGAGGCCGACCGCGAGCGGTCGCTGCTGGAGGGGGACCGGATCGACGTCACCCTCCCGGGCCGGCGGCTCCGCCCGGGATCCCTCCACCCCCTCACGATCGTCCAGCACGAGATCTGCGACATCTTCACCCGCATGGGCTATCGGGTCGTGGAAGGCCCCGAGGTGGAGGACGACTGGCACAACTTCGACGCCCTCAACATCCCCCCCGACCATCCGGCCCGGACCCTGATGGACACGATCTACCTGGACGTCCCGGGGCGGCCGGACCTCCTGCTGCGCACTCACACGTCGCCGATGCAGATCCGGACCATGGAGGCGCAGCCCCCTCCCGTGTTCGTCGTGGTGCCCGGGAGGGTGTACCGGAACGAGGAGGTCACCGCGAAGAACATGCCCGTGTTCCACCAGGTCGAGGGGCTGGCGGTCGACGAGGGGATCACCTTCGCCGACCTGAAGGGAACGCTCCAGACGTTCATGCGGGCCCTCCTTGGGCCGGACCGGGAGATCCGCCTGACGCCCTCGTTCTTCCCGTTCGTCGAGCCGGGGGCCCAGACGGAGGTGTCCTGCTTCGTGTGCGGCGGGAAGGGATGCAGGACGTGCGCCGGCACGGGCTGGCTCGAGACCGGGGGGTCGGGGATGGTCCATCCGAACGTGCTCGAAGCCGTGGGGTACGACCCCGAGCGGTACACCGGGTTCGCCTTCGGCCTCGGCTATGACCGGCTGGCGATGATCCGGTTCGGCATCCCCGACATCCGGCTGTTGTGGGAGAGCGACGCCCGGTTCCTCCAGCAGTTCCAGGGGCTGGGGACGAGCGCGTGAGGATCGTCCTTTCGTGGCTCCGCGAGCTTTGCCCGGTGGAGCTCGGACCGGAGGATCTGGCGGAGGTGCTCTCGGTGAAGGGCGTGCACGTCGAGGCGGTCCTTCGCCCGTGGGAGAACCTGTCCGGCGTGGTCGTGGCGCGGGTGCTCGAGGTCCGGGACCATCCGAACTCCGAGAAGCTCTGCCTGGCCAGGGTCTCGACGGGGTCGGGGGAGCGCGAGCTCGTGGTGGGCGTTCGGAACATGGGGCCGGGGGACCTGGTCCCGCTGGCCGGCCCGGGGGCGAGGGTCCCGGCCCTCCCCGACCCCCTGGGTGAGCGGAAGATCCGGGGGGTGGTGTCCGACGGGATGCTGTGCTCGCCGCGAGAGCTCGGGATCTCGGCGGATCACGGCGGGATCCTGATCCTCTCACCCGACTCCGAGGTCGGGGCCGACGTCAAACGGGCCTTCGGGCTGGACGATGCGGTGCTGGACATCGAGATCGAGCCGAACCGGCCCGACCTGATGTCGGTGCTGGGCGTGGCGAGGGAGGCGGCCGCCGCAACCGGGGTCCCGCTGACCCCTCCGGACCTGTCGGTTCCCGAGACCGACGCCAAGGCCGAAGAGGAGGCCTCGGTGGACGTGCTGGACGCCGAGCGCTGCCCGCGCTATGTGGCCCGGATCGTCCGCGGGGTGAGCGTCGGCCGGTCGCCGATCGGGGTCCAGGCCAGGTTGACCGGGGCCGGCATGCGCCCGGTGTCGAACGTGGTCGACGCCACGAACTACGCGATGCTCGAGATCGGACAGCCCCTGCACCCGTTCGATCTCGCCACGCTGGCCGGGAAGGGGATCGTGGTCCGACGGGCCGGCGAGGGCGAGCTCGTCCTTACCCTGGACGACGTCGAACGCGCCCTCTCCGCCGAGGACCTGGTGATCGCCGACCGGGAGAAGGCCGTGGCCATCGCCGGGGTGATCGGGACGACCCCCACCGAGGTCGGCCCGGGCACCCGCGACGT
>DASWCX010000134.1:0-4755 GCA_036395815.1 Actinomycetota bacterium
GTCCTGGACCGCCGTCCCCGCGCCGAGCCCCTCGGCGATCGTCAAGGGGCTGAACGGCGTGGCGGCCGTCTCCTCGGCCAGGGTGTGGGCCGCGGGCGCGTACTACGACCACGGGCTGCGCCTGCTGGTCGAGGGATGGGACGGCGCGTCGTGGCGGGTGGCCTTCGAGGGCGGCCTCGGATCGCTGTCGGAGGTGAGCTCGCTTCCCGGCGGGCTCTCCATGGCCGTCGGCGAGTCCGGAGACGGAACCGCGGTCACACCCGTCGTCGCGTTTACCTGCTGAACCCAGGGTTCGGGCCGCGAGGCCCGGGATGACACCGGATGCGCGGTCAGCCGCCGCGCGATCTGACCCGATGGAGGGCCGTCCTCGCCGCTTTCCGCACCTTCGCCGGGAGCGGGGCCCAGGCCACCGCTTCCAGGGCTTCGGCGGCGTACACGCTTCCGACCCGGCCCATCGCTTCGACCATCGCCGCCTGCTCGGCTTCGTCGAACTCGTTCAGGGCCACCTTGACCCCGAGCGGGCCGTCGCCCCTCGACACGGCCACCACCGTCCAGATCGTGGCCTCGGCCAGCGCTTCCGGCGACGGTGAGGGCATCTCGACCTCGAAGCCATGCTCCCGCAGCCATCCCGCGCACTGGATCCTCCCCGCCGCCGACACCCCATCCGCCGCCATGGCCGCCCGCACCTCGCCCGCGGCTGCGTCGGCCTCCACCGCCTCCAGGGCCGCCTGCACCGCCAGGATCGACGGGCCTCCCCCCGCCAGCATCCCGGCCAGCCCTCGGGCGGCCGCCTCCTGGCCCACCCGCTGCGCGTAGCGCCCGACCTCCTCGGCCAGCTCCTCCGGCCCCAGGTCGAGCTCGGCCGACCTCGCCAGCAGGGCCTCCACGCTCGTGGCCGTCGCCGACAGCTCGCCGGCAATCGGCGGCTCCGCTCCCCTGCGCTGCCCGATCAACCTCCGGACCGCCCACCGGCCCAGGCCGGTCAGGCGCAGCTCCCGGCTGGCCTCGCGAGCCCTCCTCCGCTCGCTCAGCCGCTCCCACCACGCCGTCATCGCCTGGCGGTCCTCGGCCGCCGGCCTGGGATCGCCGGGGTCGTGGTCCAGGCCCCACCGATCCGTGAACTGGCTCTCGATCGGCACCGGCTCGCCGAGCTCCACCGCGTCGACCGCTCCCAGCAGCGCCAGCGGACGGACCACCGAGAACCAGAAGTCCAGCTCGACGTGCCAGGGCAGCCGCGGGAGCTCCTCGCCGAGCCCGCTCAGGACGAACATCCGGTCCAGGGCCACCGACAGCGAACGCCCCACCGCCTGGAGCCGCAGCGACCCGTCGTCCCTTCGATACGCCTCCTCGAGCACGGCCGGGGTCATCTGGGCGATCGGTTCGGCGTAGAACGGCCGGCGCTCCTCAGACCACCGGCGCGCCGGCCATTCGAGCTTCGACACGAACGCGTCGAACAGCCCCCACCAGTCCCCGAGCGGGTCCTTCCCCCAGGACCGCGCCTTCCGGGTGGGGAGCACCTTGCCGTGCTGGACCCTCAGCAGGCCGGCCGCCCGGGCCCATCTGAAGGCGAGCTCAACCGGTTCGATCTCGTGCGTGCTCTTCGTGGAGAACGTCTTGTCGCCGATCGCCGGGTCGAACAGGTCGGGGGCGCCGATGCGCCGGCAGAGCTCGCGGCCGTCGGCCAGCGTCAGGAACCCCTTCTTGGTCAGGGGTCGGCCGGCGCCGACGACCTCCAGGAGCTCGCCGATCCACCGCACCGCGGGGGCGGACCGGGCCCGCTCGGCCAGCTCGGCCGGGTCGGGCAGCGAGACCACCGGAAACGGCTCGGCGGCGTCGGTCCAGATCAGCCATTCGTCGACGCCCTCGCCGGTGGGCGCGGGAGCCGTGTCGGACGAGTCGAAGGGCCCCAGCCCCCGGAACATCCCCTCGGACTGCATCGCGCCCATCGCCTTCAGCAGGCCGGGGAGGTGCTCCGCTCCCTCCTCGCGCTCGCGGGCGATGGCCTGCCTCGGCGCTCGCCCGTCGAGCTCAGGGCACGGCGCGTCGAGCCATCGCATCTGCAGCTCGGCCGAGCGTTCCCGCCACCGGGGCATGCCCGGCTCGAGCTCCCCCGACCGGACCGCCCCTGCCAGCCGGGACTTCAGGAGGTCGAACGCCCGGGCCTCGGCCATCCCCTGGATCGGGCCCCATTCGAACCCGTCGGGGAGCGCGCCGAACGGCTCCATGCCGGTGGCCTCGAGCGCTTCGACCAGCTCGTCCCACCATCCTTCGCCTGCCGTGTCGACGGTTCGAACCCTTCGCAGGAACGTCCGGCGGTCGGCGGCCCGGCCCAGGGCTCGCGGGTCGACGGGCATGCCCTGCTCGGTCAGGTACCCGAGGAGACGGCCCACCCCGATCCGGATCGAATCGAGGATCTCCTCCTCGGCCGAGATCTTCCGGGGGACGTACTGCCACAGGAAGTCGATGACGTCCCGCTCGGTGGGGCCGGAGAGCGGCACCGGGCCGAGCCACGCCAGGAAGTCGTCGGCGCCGCTGGCGTCGTCCTCGCTCGCCCCCCACCGGCGGAAGCCGTCCACGAGGAGCCGGTGTTCGGCCCGGACCCTTTCGTACTCGTCGAATCCCTCGGTCGTCACGTGCGGCGAGCTCCAAACCGGGGAAGGACGGGACGCGGGCCTGCGGCAACCCTACCGGTAGCCCGGCCTGTGGGGCAACGATCGCCGGTGTGTCATGGCGACCGGGCCCAAGACGAGCGGCCTCAAGGCCGGTGCGGTCTTCGGCTTCGACGCGGACTTCCGGGCGCTCGGGTTCGACGTACAGCCGGCCGTCTGACCGGGGCCCTCCGCACGGTTCGCCTGGGTCAGGATCGGCTGCCGGCCTGGTGCCCTCGCGGTCGGGCCCCGACGGCGAGGGCGACCGCGGTCAGGTCGCTCCGCAGGCCGTCCACCGAGGCCTGGAAGGAGTCCATGCGGGTGTCGAATCGATCCTCGAGGCGGGCGATGCGCTCGTGCACCTCGTCGAACCGGTGGTTCACCTCGTCGAACCGGTGGTCCACGGCTTCGAACCGGCGGTCCACCGCTTCGAACCGGCGATTCACCTCGTCGAACCGTCCACTCGTGACCCAGGACAGCAGGACGCCGACCGCGATCACGAGCACCGAGACGACCACCGAACCGATCACGTCCATCTCCGCGCGCTCCTCCCCGGGGGAGGTGCCCAATGAGATTCAGAGCGTAACACCCGCCTCCGACACGCTCCGAGGGCGCTCTGCAATTCGGATTTCCTGATATCCTGCATCCGCCGTGAAGAGCAAGATCCTCCAGATCAGAGGTCGGGGGACCGTCACCCTCCCGGCGCGGGCCCGTGAACGGTACCGCCTCCAGGACGGGGACCCACTGACCTTCATCGACCTCGACGGTGTGATGCTCCTGGCACCAAGGGTTGGTGTGGTCGCGAAGCTCTCCGCCGAGATCGAGCGGATCGCCCGAGAGGCGGGGGTGGCCACAGACGGATTGGTCGAGGGCGTCCGCCAGGAGCGGCGCCGTTCGCCGGGCTAGGAGACATCGCCCGTCCCGGTCGAGTGTCATGGGCCCCGGCGAAGCTACGCCCGTGGAGTACCGCCGGCCCCGGGTCTTCATCGATGCCGACGTCCTCATCGCCGGGTCGGCGTCGACCACTGGCGCCAGCCACATGGTGTTGCCGCTGAGCGAGTTGGGCCTGGTGGATGGCTTGGTCTCCGAGCAGGTCGTCCGGGAGGCCGAACGCAACCTCGAACGAAAGCTCCCCGCGGCCCTGGCTGCGTTCCGCGCCCTGGTGGCCGCGGCCTGCCATGTCATCGATGATCCGACCGAGACCGAGACCTCCGCCGTGCACGGCCAGGCCGATCCCAAGGATGCGCCGATCCTCGCCGCAGCGTTGAAGGCCGGCTGCGACTGGCTGCTCACGTTCAACACGAAGGACTTCTCGCCGGCGCCCGGCCGGGTCCGAGTTGCTCAGCCGGGGGGATTCATCGATTCGCTCCGGCAGATGCTCGAAGACCTGGCGGAAGAGCGGTGACGCGAAGTGGTCTCCGTTCGGAGCCATCCGTCCGGTCGTCTGGACATCGATCCGGGTTCGCCACCCGCGGCGGGAGCCGCGCCATCGCGTTCCTCCTCGTGTCGTAGGCTGGTCCTACCCTTCGGCGGGTGGGAGGTGGACCATGGCGACGCAGCCCAAGACGACCGGCCTCACCTACGAGGACCTCCGGGCCTTCCCGGACGACAACCTCCGGCGGGAGATCATCGACGGAGAGCTGTTCGTGACTCCCTCGCCGATCCGCAGACATCAGGCGGTGGTCGTGAAGCTGGCCGCGGCCCTTCTCGCGTACGCAGAGCGGCACGGCGGCGACCTCTACCCCGCACCGATGGACGTCTTCTTCTCCGACACGAACGTGGTGGAACCGGACGTTCTGTACGTGCGGCCCGGGCGCCTCGAGGGCACGGATGAGGCAAAGGTCGTGGTCCCCCCCGACCTGGTGGTGGAGGTCTCTTCTCCCACCACCAGGCGAAGGGACCTCACGCTCAAGAAGGAGCTCTACGAACGGTTCGGCGTGGCCGAGTACTGGTTCGTCGACATCGAGGCCGAACGGGTTGAGGCCTATCGACTCAGGGAGGGGCGGTACGGTCCGCCGGAGATCCTTCGGTCGGCCGACATCCTGACCTCGCCCGCGCTCCCGGACTTCGCGTTCGACCTCTCGACGATCCTGGAGTAGCCGGAAGG
>DASWCX010000135.1:0-4015 GCA_036395815.1 Actinomycetota bacterium
CCGGAGCCCCCGGCCGGGCCGACGCTCCACCCACCCGGATAGCCGGTCCCCGCTCCCACAGCCCCGTCAACCGCCTAGCCAGGCAGACCCGGATTCGAGCAAGCGCGCCCAGATCTGGCCGGACCCGGCCAAGGTGACCACTCGAGCGCGGTCGCACTGCCCCCGCACAAGCGATACGGAGGTCGAAGTGGCTGGCCGGCCGGGTTTCGAGGACATGAGGCGTCTCATTTCGAGAACACCCCCGAGTGGAGGCGGCGGGAATTGAACCCGCGTCACTGGGCGACCATCTGGGGCTTCTCCGGGCGCAGCCGGTGGTTCGTGATTCTCGCCCCGGGGGTCCCACCGGCGGATCTCCCCGAGGCCAGCCTGTCCAAGGTTTCCGGCGGCGGCCGGCAGGCGAAACCGCCGTCGTGAGCCTGCTCGCGACACCCACTTCCCGGAGGCAGGCGCCCCGGGAGGGATGGCTACCTAACTACTTAGGCAGCGAGCGCCAGTTGAGTGTTGGCGTTTGTTTCTTGTCCGGCTTTTAACGAGGCATCCGGAACCTCGGCCCGCTTCTCCCAGGTGGTTCCCACCCAGGTCGAAACCAGTTCGCCCCCATATTGAGTTGTCTCCCAACGAGTATACGGACCCTCCGCACCGGCGACGGCCTCAGGCGCGCTCCCTCCGCCGCGCCGTGACGGCCCGCTCGATCTCCCGCCGGTGCTCCCGTTCGGCTAGGGCCTGGCGCTTCTCGAAGCGGCGCTTGCCCTTGCCCAGCCCGAGCTCGACCTTCGCCAGCCCTCGGGTGAAATAGACCTTGAGGGGCACCAACGCGAGCCCCCGCTCCGCGGTCTTGCCCGTCAGCCGCTCGATCTCGGCTCGGTGCAGCAGCACCTTCCTGGGCCGGGTCGGGTGATAGGCGCGAGTGTCGGCCATCTCGTACGGCGGGATGTGCATACCCTCGAGCCAGACCTCGCCGTCCCGGACCCGCCCGAAAGCGTCGGCGAGCGAAGCCCTGCCGGCCCGCAGGGACTTGACCTCGGGCCCGGTCAGGACCAGGCCGGCCTCGAAGGTCTCCTCGATGTCGTAATCGTGCCTGGCTCGCCGGTTCGTCGCCACGGCCCTGTCGGAGCCGGCCGGTCCCCCGGCCATCGGGGCGCCCTACACCTCGAGGAAGCGGAGCATGGCCACGAACCCCGCCAGCACGGAGACCAGGACACCCACGATCAGGAGCGGGATGACCGTGCTCACCACCTGCGGAGTGTCGACCAGGGGGAGGAATCCAACCTTGCCGCGGAGGGGGTCGATGAAGGCGACCTTCATGATGAACAGGCCCACCACGGCGGCGCCGGCGCCGAGCAGCCCTTCGATGACCCCTTCGATGATGAACGGCAGCCTGATGAACCAGTTCGTGGCGCCCACCAGCCGCATGATGCCGATCTCCTTGCGCCGGGCGAACACCGCCATCCGAACGGTGTTGCCGATCAGCGCCATCGCCGCGATCAGCATGATGACGGCCACCGCGAACACCCCCACCCGGAACACCCTGGTCACGGCGAACAGCCGGTTCAGCACGGCCCGCTGGTCCACGATGTTGTCGATGCCCGGCTGACCGGCCAGGCGGTCCGCGATGAGCTGGAACTGCTCGGGGTTCTTGAGCTTCACCCTGAAGGAGGCGGGGAGCGAATCCGGAGACACGTTCTGCACCAGCTCCTGCTGGTTGGCGAAGATCTTCTTGAACCGTTCGAAGGCCTCGGTCTTCGACTCGTAGTGGTTGCTGGCCACCTCTGGCATCGCGTTGAGCAGGTCGGCCAGGTGCTGCTGCTGGCTGGCGCTGATGTCGTCGCGGAGGAAGATGGAGACCTCCACGTTCGCCTCGGTCCGCTGGATCAGCAGGCCGACCTCCTTGCCCACGAGCAGCGCGCCCCCCAGCAGGAACAGCGCGATGAAGGCGGTGGACACCGCGGCGAAGGCCACCAGGCCGTTGCGGCGTAGGCCGCTGAACGTCTCCCTGAAGAAGTAGTTAGGCGCCATAGCCGTACACCCCCCGCTCCTGGTCGCGGACCACGCGGCCGGCTTCGAGCTCGATGACGCGCCGGCGCATCGCGTCGACGATGGCGTTGTCGTGGGTCGCCATGACCACCGTGGTTCCGATCCGGTTGATCCGGTCGAGGAGCTTCATGATGTCGACCGACGTCTGCGGGTCCAGGTTCCCGGTCGGCTCGTCGGCTAGCAGGATCAGCGGGCGGTTGACGAAGGCGCGAGCGATGGAGACGCGCTGCTGCTCGCCGCCCGACAGCTCGTTCGGATAGTTCCGGAGCTTGTCGCCCAGCCCCACCAGGTTGATGATCTCCGGCACCCGCGACTCGATGACGTGGCGGGGCTTGCCGATCACCTCCAGGGCGAAGGCCACGTTCTCGAAGACGGTCTTGTCGCCCAGGAGCTTGAAGTCCTGGAACACAGTCCCGATGTTCCTCCGCAGGAACGGGACCTTCCACGCGGACAGCCGGCCGATGTTCTTCCCGGCCACGAAGATCTCGCCCTTGGTCGGTTCCTCCTCCTTCAGCAGCAGCCGGATCATCGTGGACTTCCCGGAGCCGGAGGGCCCAACCACGAACACGAACTCGCCCTTGCCGATCTCCAGATTGACATCATCCAGGGCAACGACAGAATCCTTGTAGATCTTGCTCACGTTCGCTGTCTTGATCATGAAAGGGCTCCGTCGAAAGTTGTGGACGGCCGCAGTAGCCTGGGTCCATATCGGCGACCGATGTTAACAGAGGGCTACCTCGAAAGGAATCATCGGTCGCTTCGCTACAATCCTGAACCAGAGACGCCCATGTCCCATCCCAACCCGGCCCTTTTCGAGCTGTCGGTCGTGCTGCCCGTGTGGAACGGCGACCACAACCTGGGGCGGCTCCTGCCGCGGCTCTCCCGGGTTCTCGAGGCGACCCTCGACGGACCCTCCGAGATCCTGGTGGCACTCCCGCCAGGCGACCCGGTTGGCCCCCAGGTCGAACGGGCCGGAGCGCGGGTGGTCGAGTTCGAGGGGGCCGGATACGGCGACGCCCTGAACGACGGCCTGTCGGCGGCCCGAGGGCGGTGGGTGGTCACGATGGACGCCGACTTCTCCCACCACCCCGAGTTCATCCGAACCCTGTGGCTCAGGCGCGGCGACGGCGAGGTCTTGATCGCCTCCCGGTACGTGTCGGGGGCCGTGGCGTCCATGCCGCTGTCCAGGCGGATCCTCAGCCGGGCCCTGAATCGCTTCTACCGAGCCGCCCTGGCCCTCCCCTACAACGACCTGTCGAGCGGCTTTCGCATGTACAGCCGCCGGGTTCTCGAGGACATCGGGCCGGCGGAGGCCACCGGGCTGGACTCGCTGCAGGAGATCGTGGTGAAGGCGTTCAGCCAGGGGTGGAGGGTTGTGGAGGTCCCGCTGTACTACCCGCAGGCGCGCACGTGGACCCCGGGCCGGATGGCCGAGCTGGGAAGGAGCTACCTGGCCACCATCGGCCGGATGCTGGCCCTGCGGAACTCGGTGAAGGCCGCCGACTACGACCATCGGGCGTTCGACTCTTGGATCCCGCTCCAGCGGTACTGGCAGCGCGAGCGGTTCCGGATCATCCGGGGGATGGTGGACGGCGCCACCCGGATCCTCGACATCGGCTGCGGCTCGAGCCGCATCGTCCAGAGCCTTCCCCAAGCCGTCGGGGTGGACATGCAGCTTCGAAAGCTTCGGTGGCTCCGGGCACCCGGCCGCCAGCTGATCCAGGCGTCGCTCACGGAGCTGCCGTTCGCCGACCGTACCTTCGACGCCGTGATCTGCTCGGAGGTCATCGAGCACATTCCGAAGGACCGCATCGACCTCTCCGACATGGTCCGGGTTCTCGCCCCCGGGGGCATGCTGGTGCTCGGCACCCCCGACTACGGGCGATGGACCTGGCGCGTGCTCGAGGCGATGTACAAGCGGGTGTTCCCCCAGGGCTACGCCACCGAGCACATCAACCCGTACACGCGCCGGGGGTTGCGC
>DASWCX010000136.1:0-1574 GCA_036395815.1 Actinomycetota bacterium
TCGTCCATGGTCAGGTGGGGGTGGCGGTCCAGGACCTCGTTGATGTGCCGGTAGTACGTTTCGTTGTCCTCGCCCTTGATGGCGAACACCTGTACGTCGTCCGCGCACAGGGCCGCCGCGGCGTCGTCCTGGGTGGACAGAGGGTTCGAGGCGCACAGCGCGACCTCGGCTCCCCCCGTGGCCAGCGTGTGCATCAGGTTCGCGGTCTCCGTCGTGACGTGCAGGCACGCCCCGATCCGGATCCCCGCCAGCGGCTTCTCCTTCTCGAACCGCTGCCGGATCAGCTCCAGGACCCGCATCTCCTGCTGGGCCCACTCGATCCTGGCCCTGCCCTTGTCCTCGAGCCCCATGTCCTTCACGTCACAGTCCACTGCCGCCTCCTGTCACCTCGGGTCCTGAATGTCCTGGTCGATCCGCATCCGAGCTGTCGTCCGGCGCGGACAGTTCGGCCAGCACGCCCATGAGGATAGCCTTCAGGTCCCCTGCCGCCTCCCTCGCCGTCCTGATCACGTCCTCGTGGGTGGCCTCGGCCCCGGCCACGTTCGTGATGCAGGACACCGCCAGGACCGAGAGGCCGACCGCAACGCCCCCCACGGCCTCGGGCACCGTGGACATCCCGACGGCGTGGGCGCCCGCCTTGGCCAGGAAGGCGATCTCGGCCGGGGTCTCGTAGGAGGGTCCGGACATCGCCGCGTACACCCCGGTGGCGGCGTCGATGTCCCGCTCCGAGGCGGACCGGGCGGCCGCCTCCAGAAGCCCCGGGTCGTAGACCGCTGACAGGTCGACGAAGGCCGGCGTCCCGTCGGGCAGCCGCCACCCGAACAGCGGGTTCACTCCCATGAGGTTGAGGTGATCCCGGATCAGCATGAGCTGTCCCGGTCGCAGCGTGGGGTCGAGCCCGCCCGCCGCGTTCGTGAGGATCAGGACCCTGGCCCCCAGACCGTCGGCCAGTCGCGGGATCAAAGTGGTCGCCGCGATCCCCCGGCCCTCGTAATAGTGGATCCGGCCGAAGAACACCGCCACCGGGACGCCGTACAGCGTGCCGAGCGCGAGGCGTCCGGCGTGCCCCGGAACCGTGGGCGGGGGGAATCCCGGGAGCGTGTGGAAGGAGAACTGATGGCAGGCGGCGACGTCCGGCCCGACCGCGTCGCCCAACCCGGACCCCAGCACGATGACCGCTCGCGGAACGACCTCGCACCGCTCGCGGATCAGGGCCACCCCTTCCTCGGCGAAGGTGTCGTCCGGACCCGGCATCCCTCCCGGCTCGGGCGGCGGCCGTCCGGTCATGGGCCCAGCCGCCGTTTCAACGCCGTGAGCACCGGGATCGGCATGGGGTCGCGACCCCTGAGGACGCCCAGGTAGCTGGCGACGAAGTCACCCACCATGATCAGCGACATGAGCCGCTGCAGTGAGCTCGTACCGGACCCCTGTACCTGCCGCGCCTCGAGTCCGGACGCCGAGACGGCCTCGATGGTCGCGTCGACCCGGAGGGCGACCCGCGGGTGGTCGCCCGCGTGGCGCAGGACCACCGCCGCGTAGGCCTCGCCGGCCCCCGGCGACCACCCCTCGATCTC
>DASWCX010000137.1:0-2196 GCA_036395815.1 Actinomycetota bacterium
TTCGTGGTGAACACGTAGTTCCCCATGGACGCGTACACATGGTCCGGCGCGTCGGGGAGCCCGGCCGGGGAAGCCGGCTTCTCCCTGAACGAGCGGATCCTGCGCCCGTCGGGCTCGGGCTCGATCACCCCGAACTGGTTCGCCTCCGAGATCGAAACCCGGATCCCGGCCACCGTCACGGCCGCACCCGATTCGACGTGCTGGTCGACCATGTGGCTGGGGTCCATGCGGTAGATGTGGTCGGCGCCGAACACGCAGACGAAATCGGGGTTCTCGTCGTGGATCAGGTTGAGGTTCTGGTAGATCGCGTCGGCGGACCCGGCGAACCACCGCGGGCCTCTTCGCATCTGGGCGGGCACCGGGGTGACGTAGTTGCCCAGCATGGCCGGGAGCCTCCACGTGGTCGAGATGTGCCGGTCCAGGCTGTGGCTCTTGTACTGCGTGAGGACGGCGATCTTTCGGTAGCCCCCGTTGACCAGGTTCGACAGCACGAAGTCGATCAGCCGGTAGGCCCCCCCGAAGGGCACGGCCGGCTTGGCCCGGTCTGCGGTCAACGGGGCCAGGCGCTTGCCCTCTCCCCCGGCCAGCACCATCGCGAAGACGCTGGGGTCCGCCACCAGGCCAATGTATCCGAGCCCGGTCCGCTTTGGTAGCGTCCGGTCCGTGACGACCCCAAAGGTCCTCGTCGAACGGCGCGGCTCGGTGGTCGTGCTGACCGTGAACCGCCCCGAGGTCCACAACGCCATCGACGCCGAGACCGCGGTCGGAATCGGAACCGCCATCCGGGACTTCGCCGCCGACGCTTCCGCCCGCGCCCTGGTGGTGACCGGGGCCGGCCCCGCCTCGTTCTCCTCCGGGGCCGACCTTCGAAACACCGGCGACCTGTGGTCCCACGAGATGTTCGAGGCGGCCGGGCCGCTGGGGTTCGCCCGCCTCGACGCCGGGAAGCCCACCATCGCCGCGGTCAACGGGTACTGCTTCGCCGGGGGGATGGAGCTGGCGGCCTGGTGCGACGTCCGGATCGCCGCGGCGAACGCCGAGTTCGGGGTGCTGAACCGGCGGTGGGGGATCCCGCTGATCGACGGAGGGACCCAGCAGCTGACCCGCATCGTGGGCCTGGGCAACGCCCTGTACCTGATCGAGACCGGCGTGCGGATCGACGCCCGCCGGGCCCGAGCCATCGGATTCGTCCAGGAGGTGGTCCCCGAGGGCCGGGCCCTCGAGCGCGCCCTCGAGCTGGCCGCCCGGATGGCCGAGTACCCGCAGGAGAGCCTGCGCTCCGACCGCCGCGCCGCCCGGGCCTCGCTCGGCATCGAGCTCGATGATGGGCTGCTCCTGGAGCGGCACCTGGGCATCGAGTCGCTCGGCGATCCGGAGATCCCCGCCGCCCTCGAACGCTACGCGAAGGGCGACCGGCCCGAGCCGCCCAGCCCCGGGGACCAGGAGGCCTGAGGCCCCGCTCCTGTCGGAAGTCGACGAGCCGTTACGTGTCCGAGAGGCACCCGTAACCGGAGTGGTCGAGCCTTTCGTTCGTACGCATCCGAGCCTGGTCTCGATCCAGGCCTGACGAAGGGAGGCGTCATGCAGATCCACGATCTCGGCCAGCCGGACCCGAGTCCATTGGCCCCGGCCTCGCCCGGGCGTCGTCGCCGCAGGGTTTTCCTGGGCGCCGGTGCCCTTGCCGTTGTACTGGCCACCATCGGCATCACGGCTACGCTGGCCGGTGGGTCGTCACGTGCGGCCCGGGCGCACGTCCCGTCGGTGACCGTGGCCAGCCCGAACGTCGCCGCGGGTCGTGCCGCCGTGCGCCAACCACGGAAAGGCCAGGCCGCGACGAAGTCGGGCGGGGGCGCGGGAGCCGTGGTGCTTCTGGCAGACGGCATCTACCCCACATACATCGACGGGGTGGATGTCGGCAGGGCAACCATCACCATCGACGTCATCCAGATCTTCGAGGACGACGCTGCCATCGACGCTGCCATCGAGGACGGCATGGCTCCAAACGATGCCCAGTATCTGTACGTCTATGTGCGCAATCAGAACCCCCGGCTACGTACGCTCCCGGTCGCTCCCGACGTGGACATGCTGTTCCTCGACGGGTGCGAGGCGCCCCCCGAGCGGGATGCCGCATTGACCGAGCTGGCCAAGAGGACGACGCCGTTCAGCAGTTTGTACTACTACGACGTCACGGTCACG
>DASWCX010000138.1:0-2827 GCA_036395815.1 Actinomycetota bacterium
AGCGGCGAGGAGGAATAGGAGTTCTCTGCAGGTCAGACGTGGACGGTCTGGCGTTCGACGTCGTAGGAGAGCACGGCGGCGGTCCCCTCGATCCGCACCCCCGTGTAATGGATCCCCGGCACGATGGTGGGCAGGTCCAGCGAGAAGCCCTGCGGCGCCTGGCTGGACGAGAACACCAGGGCGCCGTTCCGGATCGACAGGCGCCCGGCGACCTGGCCGGGGAGCTGGTCAGTGCTCAGAACCGCTTGGCCACCCTTGAACCTGACCGTCACCGGCACCCCCTGGTGGCGCAGGGCGGCGGTGAGCGCGGCCCCGTCGAGGGCGGCGGTGCCGGCGCCGCCGGCGATCCTGATGTCGCCGCCCGATCCCGAGATCAGCTCGCCGGTGGAGAACCGCACATCGCGCAAGTCGATGTCGGCCTCTCGAATCCGGATGCCCTCGGCGCTGAAGTCGTCGTCCTTCAGGCCCACCGATCCGAACCTGCCCGACGTGAGGTGGAGCAGGAAGGGGAACCCGCCCAGCGAAACGGATGGCTTGCTCGAGAGCTTCAGCGACCGCTGGAGGGCCGTCGCCGCCTGCGACTCGGCCACCGCCTTGACCACGAAGTCGGCGGCGACAAGCAGCGCCGCCAGCACCGCCAGGCCGATCAGGAGCTTCCGCATCGGGCTTGGAGATTCCCCCAGGTGGCTGGTCGAACCGTCGGGCCCCGGCGCCTACCGGACGTAGACCCTGCCGTTCCGTTCTGAGACCGTGCCGCGACGCAGCGGGAGGACCCGGGTCAGCGCCTTGTAGGCCGGGCCCAGTCCGGGGATCTTGGCGAACACCCCCTGCGGGCCGCGAACCATGCGACCGGTGTCGATGTCGTACTTCGACCCGTGCCAGGGGCACACTAGGCACCCGTCCCTGTCGATGCGCCCGTTCGCCAGGTCGGCGAACAGGTGCCGGCACCTCCGGCTCACGGCGAACAGCTTGCCCTCCGCGTTCCCCACCGCGTACGGGCCGGCCCCCACGACCTTCCCGGGGGTCAGCTCCGACGCCGGCCCGACCTCGATCTCACGGCCCATCGTTCCTCCCTCGGCCATTCCCGGCCGCATTATCCGCCGGGCCGGCGTGCGGCGTTGACCGGGCTCGGACGGGCGGCCTACCCTTCGGCCACCGTGAGCAAGCTCTCGCACCGGACCCTTTCGGTCAACGGCATCTCGATGCACGTGGCCGAGGAGGGCACGGGGCCGGCGGTGATCCTGTGCCACGGCTTCCCCGAGCTCTGGTTCTCGTGGCGGCACCAACTCCCCGCGCTGGCCGGGGCCGGGTACCGGGCGTTTGCCCCGGACCAGCGGGGCTACGGCGGCACCGACCGCCCCGAGCATGTGGACGCCTACGACATGGTCCATCTCACCGGCGACCTGCTCGGGCTCCTCGATGCCCTGGGCGAGGAGCGGGCGGTGTTCGTGGGTCACGACTGGGGCGCCATCGTGGTCTGGAACCTGGCGGTCATGGCTCCGGAACGGGTGGCCGCTGTGGTCGGCATGAGCGTGCCGTTCGTGCCCCGGACGCCGGTCCGGCCGACCGAGGTGTTCGAGCTCCTGGCCGGAGGTCGGTTCCTCTACCTGCTCTACTTCCAGGAGGCCGGTACCGCCGACCGAGAGCTGGCGGAGGATCCGCGCCGGACGATCACGGCCACCCTCTGGTCCGCGTCGGGCGACGCCCCGCCGGGCTCGATGCGGTGGGTGCCTCGCGAGGACACGAGATACCTGGACGGCCTGAGCGAACCCTCCGAGCTGCCCGGTTGGCTGACCGAAGAGGACCTCGCGGTCTACGTGGACGCCTTCGGTCGAACGGGGTTCACCGGAGCCCTGAGCTGGTACCGGAACATGGACCGGAACTGGGAGCTCGGCCACCCGCCGGTCGAGGCGAGGGTCACGGTTCCCGCTCTCTTCGTGGCGGGAGAGCGCGACCCCGTGCTCAAGATTGCTCCCCCCCAGATCATGGAGGGGTGGGTCGAGGACCTCCGGGGGACGGTGATCCTGCCCGGCGCCGGCCACTGGATCCAGCAGGAGCGCCCCCGTGAGGTCAACGAGGCCCTGATCGCCTTCCTCCGGGGCCTGGAGTAGCCCCCGCTCATCACGTGGTCGGCGCCGCGGCTGGTGCTGCCGACGCTCGAGCCGTAGCGTCCGGCGTCCGATCGAGCTCCAGTCGAAGCTGGCCGCGGGCCGCGTCGATCTCCCGGCCTCGGGTGTCCCGCACGGTCACGGGAACGCCGCGGCGGCGGAGGACGTCGACGAATCGGGCCATCCTCCGCGCGCTGCTCGGCTGGGCGGGCCACCCGGGGGTCGGATTGAGCGGGATCAGGTTCACGTGGGCCCGCAGCCGGCGGGCGATCGGCGCAAGCAGCTCGGCCTGCCGGTCCGAGTCGTTGACCGCGTCGATCATGGCCCACTCGATCGAAGGCCTCCGGCCGGTCTTCGACCGCCACTCCTCGATGGCGCCTTCGAGCACGTCCAGGGGCCACAGCCGGTTCACCGGCACCAGCTCGTTGCGGAGCTCGTCGTCGGCGGCGTGGAAGCTCACGGCCAGCCCGACCTGCGGGTGGTCCCGGGCCAGCCTGCGGATCCCCGGCACCACTCCCACGGTCGACACCGTGACGTGCCTGGCGCCAAGGTTCATCCCCGCCGGGTCCAGGAGCCGCGCGATCGAATCGCGGGTGGCCCGGTAGTTCGCCATGGGCTCGCCCATGCCCATGAACACCACGTTGGTCACCCGACGTGGCGTGGAGTCGGGAAGCCGGGCGGCCGCCCTGGCCGCCCACACGACCTGCGCCGCGATCTCG
>DASWCX010000139.1:0-2181 GCA_036395815.1 Actinomycetota bacterium
TGGTCAAGGCCGCGTTCGGCGGCGGCGGGAAGGGCATGCGCCTGGTCCGAGCCCCCCAGGAGCTGGCCGGGGCGGTGGAGCGCTCGGCCCGCGAGGCAAAGGCGTACTTCGGCCGGCCCGAGGTCTACCTGGAGCGGTACATCGAGCGGGCCCACCACGTTGAGGCCCAGATCCTAGGCGACCGGCACGGCAACCTGTCGTTCCTGGGCGAGCGGGACTGCACCCTCCAGCGCCGGTACCAGAAGCTGGTGGAGGAGACCCCGTCGCCGGTGGTGAACACAACCCTCCGGGTCCAGATCGGCGAGGCCGCCCTGGCCATTGCCCGGGCCTGCGGGTACCAGAACGCCGGGACCGTCGAGTTCCTGGTCGACCAGGACGGGTCGTTCTACTTCATGGAGATGAACACCCGGCTCCAGGTCGAGCATCCGGTGACCGAGCTGTGCGACGGCCTCGACCTGGTCCGGCTCCAGCTCCTGGTGGCGATGGGCGAGCGGGTCGAGGTCGAACCGGAGCCGCGAGGCCACGCCATCGAATGCCGGATCAACGCCGAGGACCCGCACCGGGACTTCCTGCCCGGGCCGGGCCTGATCACCGGGTGGCGGCCGCCCGGGGGACCGTTCGTCAGGCTCGACACCGGGGTGGCGGAGGGGCGCCGGGTGGCCGGAGACTACGACTCGCTGTTCGCCAAACTGGACGTGTGGGGCGAGGACCGCGAGCTGGCCCGGCGGCGGATGCTCCGGGCCCTCGACGAGTTCGAGGTGGAGGGCATCCCCACCACGATCCCCTTCCACCGGTGGGTGCTGAAGACGGAGGAGTTCGTCGAGGCCACCGCGGACACCCGATGGGTGGAGCGGGCCCTGGAGGCCGGGGAGTTCGCGCTGCCCGAGGGGCCCGGTGCCGAAGGGGCGACGCAGGCCGCTTCGCTCCGCCCGGTCCACCTGGTGGTCGAGGTGGACGGACACCGTGTTCCGGTCAAGGTCTGGGGGGACGACGTCCGGACCGCTCCCTCAGCCCCTACGGCGGTTGGGGGCAACTCAGAGGGACTGGCCGGGGTGATCGCGGCCCCGATGCAGGGGACGATCCTCGACGTGAAGGTGCAGCCCGGCCAGCGGGTGGCCGCCGGCGATGTGGTGGCCATCCTGGAGGCCATGAAGATGGAGAACCACATCGCGGCAACCGTCGAGGGCACGGTATCCGAGATCGCCGTGTCGAGGGGCCAGGTCGTGGAGACCGGTCAGCCCCTGGTGGTCATCGAATGACCCGATCGGCTCGACGGCGACGCCGCTCGAACCGCTCCTCCTCGAACTGCCACGGATAGAGACTCTTCATCCTCCATCGCCAGTACTTCCTGCGGATCCAGTGGTATGGACTCAAGCGGCACCTCCCCATACCTGGCGGGCCGGTGGCGTCTGTCTTCCATTCGTCGCCGAGCCGGTTCCCAGTTCGGCTCGGCGACGATCCTTCCCTTGCTGTTCCGGTTCCGAAGGATGGCACGGATCCTGGCACCGCGCATACGCGCTGCTCGCCAAGGAAGGAGGAGAGGCCTTGGGAGGGTTCGGCCCTGTCAGGAGCCGAGTGCGGCCAGGGTCTGCCGCAGGCCGGTTTCGAGGTCTCGGGGCGCGTACCCGAGCTCGCCGCGGGCCTTGGCGTCGGTGGCCCAGTACGTCACGCCGTCGGCGGCCCGGATCAGCTCCCGAAGGTTCGGCCCGGTCCCCATCACCCGGCCCACCAGCGGTCCGATGGGGATGGCCATCTTCGCCAGGGACCCCGGCAGCGTGATCCGGGGGGGCTTACGGCCAGACAGCCGGGCCACGGTCTCGATCGCCTCCCTGATCGTGGTGAGCTGGCCTCCCAGGACGTACGCCTCGCCGATCCTGCCCCTGTCGTGGACCAGCAGGATGCCCTGGGCGGCGTCCTCGACGTGCAGGAAGTTGAACCCCGTATCCGGGAAGACCAGGACCTTGAGGCGCCCCTTCCGGACCTGCTCGATGAAGTTCGCCAGGTCGGAGTGGTCACCGGGACCGTACACCCCGCCCGGCTGCGCGATCAGGATCGGGGCCCCCCGGCGGATCCGCTCCACCGCGGCCTCGTGGGCCAGGTATTTCGTCTCGTCGTATGCGGAGAGCCAGTCCCCCGGTGTCCGGTGGTAGGTCTCGTCGACCACCCGGCCGTGGGTGTTGC
>DASWCX010000140.1:0-8761 GCA_036395815.1 Actinomycetota bacterium
CGCCAGTCCGAGGGCTTCGGCCCCGCCGACGGTCGCCGCCCGCAGGGCCTCTGCACGAGTGATGGCGAGGTCGGGCCGGATGGGGATCCCGTCGGCGGGCATCCGGTCCACGGCCGCCCGCATATTCTCCAGGGCCGATCCCGGCGCAGTGGGGCCGTCGCTCGAGATCGCCACCCGGCACCCCGCGTCGATGGCGATCCGCATCGGGATCGGATCGAACACCCGGTCCACCTGGGCCAGGCGCATCGTTCGGGCGAACGCCACCGCGTGACCCGGCTGCATCGACAGGATCAGGCCGAGGGCGGCGGCCTGTTCGAGCTGGCCGGGCTCGGCGAAGTGGGCGTGCTCGATCCGGCACCCCTCGAGGTCCACCCCGGTCCGGCGCCGGGCCTGCTCGTAGCCGTCCAGCGCGGCCCGCACGCCCTCGTTCCCCAGGGCGTGCACGGCGAGCCGGAAGCCTTTCTGGAGCGCCGCCGCCATGATGTCGGCCAGCGCCCCCGGCGGGTAGTGCACGGTCCCGGTTCGGAGCCGTCCCTTCGAGAACTTCGCCCGGGCGGTCAGCAGGACCCGGAGGCCGGCGGGCTCCCTGGGCGCGGCCGCCAGGATCCGGGCGGTCTGCCGGAGGGCCGCGGCCGGGCGGAGGGAGATGGCGCACCGCTCGCCCCCGTCGGCGATCAGCTTCAGGGGCCCCACGCCAAGATGCGCGTCGCCCTCCCCGGTCCGGGGTCCATCGAGGGCGTCCCACGTAGGCGAAGAAGCTCCGGCTGCTTGCGGGGAACACGGTGAACCCCACGGGAAGCGCCGCCGCGGCCAGGAGCTCGAGGTGCCGGCCGGTGGCGAGCGCTTCGCCGGCGTGGGTGATGCCCTGCGACAGCAGCCGCCTGGCGCCGGCCCGGTATTCCTCGGTGGCACCCGCCGCCATCGCGGCTTCCGCGGCGCGGCGCGCCGCCATCGCCACCACGCCGAAGGCCCGCTCCCAGACCATGCCGGTGGGCTCGCCTCGCCGGTCTCGTTCGAGCTCGCCTCCCCACCACCGCGGGGTGTGCCGGCCCCACCCGACCGCGGCGAGCGCGGCGGAGCTCGCGGCGCCCTGGTGGAAGGACGACTCGATCAGCAGGACGGGCCGCCCGGGGGCCACCGCGTCCAGGTGCGTTCGCGTGGCCCGCCGGGCCCGTTCCACGCTCGCGGCGTCGTATCCCCACCCGACGATCCATTCGCCTTCGGGCACCTGACCGGCGCCGCCTTGGAACCTGGCCACGGCGTCCTCCGGCGAGCGAACGCCCCGGCAGTCGATCCACCGAGCCAGAAGCGGAAGGTCGACCATGTGCTGGTGTGAGTCGATGAACCCCGGGATCACCACCGCGTCCTGCCCGAGTTCGACCTTCCGCCGGGGCACGGGAGGCGGGAGCTCCTCGGGCCGGCCCAGCCAGGAGACCCGGGCGCCATCGACCACCATCGCCGTCGGTCCTGACGAGGGCGGATCGCCGCCGAACATGGTGCCCGCCGTGATCAGGGTCCTCGCCACCACGCCTCCCCGTTCGCGCCCTACAGACTCCCACCCGGAACGCCGAATCCTAGCCTGAGGGCCGCGCTCCGAACCCGACCCCCAACCGAGGCGGGCGTGACGATTGCAGATCGGAGGCCGATTCCGTGGATGGGGAAATGGGAAACCGATACGCTGCCGGCAGAGTTGCGGGGAAGGAAGCGCTCGTGAAGAAGTGCCCCTACTGCGCCGAGGACATCCAGGACGAAGCCGTGCGATGCCCCTACTGCCGGAGCGACCTCACCGTCGATCCGGAGGTGGCGATGGGGCCGCCGCCCGGGTCTCGGGAGCCGGCGTCGCCGGCACAGCCCGAACCTGCGGCCGGCCCCCGCGTGGGCGAGGGTGCCCTGCGGTTCAGCCACTCGGGCGAGCGCTACGTCCTCGGGTACGGCGCGGACTTCTTCGGCATCTGGGACCGCCACGTGCCCGGAGGCCCGGTGGTCCGGTTCCCCCGGACAGACGAAGGCTGGAACGAGGCGTGGAACCGCTTCTCCGGGATGGAGGCCCGGTTCGTCGAGGTTCCCCACCACGGGCAGCCGCCACCGGACGTTCGAGGGTCGGCCGGCCCCTATCGCCCCATCGCGGTTCTGGGCGGCTGGTTGGTGGGCCTGCTCGCAGCCGCCGCAGTGTTCGCGGGGATCACGGCCATCCTGCGCGGGGTCGAGATCGGCCGCCTGCACGATTTCCAGATCGGGGCGACCTCTCTGCAACGGGTCGATGACGCCCGCGTGGCGGCGAACGGGATGGCGTTGGTCACCCTCCTGGTGATCGTCGCCACCGCGGTGGTGTGGCTGGTCTGGCATTTCCGCGGGCAGTCGAACCTGCGCTCCCTCGGCGCCGCCGACCTCCGCTTCACGCCGGGATGGGCGGTGGCATGGTGGCTCATCCCGTTCGCCAACATCGTCATGCCTTTTCGGACCACGGCCGAGCTGTGGAAGGCGAGCGACCCGACCGCCGGCGCCGTCGACTGGAAGGCGAGGCGACTGCCCGCCGTGTTCGTCGGGTGGTGGACGTTCTGGCTGGCCCGGATCCCGTTCGTCTCGCTGGCGAGCGCGGCAGCTCCCAGGCTCAACCCCTCGATCGACCAGCTGGTCAGGCAGCGATGGTTCGGCATCGGCTCCGACCTGGCCACCATCGCCGCGGCCGTGATGGCGATCGTGATCGTCCGCCAGGTCACGGCCCGGCAGGAGCGCAAGCGGAGTCGGGTGGCGGCATACGGCGCCACCGTGGCCGGCGCCGCCACCGTGGCCGGGGCTGGGTAGCGGGGGAGCAAGGCGCTTGCCCGAGGTCGTCACCGAGGACGCCATCCTGCACGTGGAGGTGGATGGCGAAGGCCCGCCCGTGACGGTCCTGGCCCACGGGCTGACGAACTCCTGCCGCGAGCTCGCCCAGTTGACCCCCCTGGTGCCTGGCACGAAGGTCCGGTTCTGCTTCCGAGGCCACGGGCACAGCTCCTCGCCGGAGCGCGGGTACCGCTTCGAGGACTTCGCCCGCGACCTCGACGCCGTGGCGACCCGGTACGAGGCGGAGATCGCCTTCGGGACCTCGCTGGGAGCCGGGGCCATCTGCCACCTGGTGGCCGGCCGGCCGGACCGGTTCCGCAAGCTGGTCCTGCTGCTCCCCGCCGGATTGGACCTGCCCTTCCAGTACAAGGACCGGATGCTTCGCACCGCCGGGCTGGTGGACGGCAGGACGAGGGAGGAGGCGATCGAGGCCCTGCTTTCGGACCCCCAGCGGCTGGCGAACTACGTCCAGATGCCGTGGCTGCGGGACTTCGACCGGGCGCTGATGCAGGACCTCAACCCGGTCGGCGTGCCGCGGGCCATCCGGGAGATCATCGAGGACTGGCCCCTCCGGGACCGCGAGGACATGCGGAAGGTGACCGCTCCGACCCTGCTGATCTGTCGCGAGGGGGACGAGATCCATCCGGCCATCGTCGGACGAGTGCTGGTCGACATCATGCCGAACGCGGAGCTCCTCATGTTCGACGACGGCGATGACATGTACACCCGGATCCCGGAGATCGTTGCCGCCGTCCGGGACTTCGTCCTGGCCTGACGACCGACCGTTTGCGGCCGGACCCGTCGCAGGGTTTCATCCTGTCGTGACCTCGCTCCGCGACGGGGAGCTGGAGACGGCGACAGAGATGGCTCAGGCGCTCCGGCGCCGCGCCGTGTCGCCGCTCGACCTCCTGAAGCGGGCCCTGGCCCGAGCGGAGGCGTGGCAGCCCTCGACCAACGCGTTCTCGCAGCTGTGGCAGGAGGACGCCGCCGAGGACGCCCGACTGGTCGAGGTGGCCGCCCGTGCCCTGGCCACGGCGCGCCACCCGGCGGGAGGGGTCCGGGCCGTGGACCCCGGCGAGGACCTTCCCGCGATGGCGGGGATCCCCATCGGGGTGAAGGACCTGTTCGACGTGGCCGGCCACGAGACCTCGGGATGCTCCGCGGCGTACCGGGGGTCCATCGCGGTGCACGATGCCCCTTTGGTCCGGCGGGTCCGTGAGGCCGGCCTGGTGATCGTGGGCAAGACGAACCA
This sequence comes from Actinomycetota bacterium, assembly GCA_036395815.1. Taxonomy (GTDB): domain Bacteria; phylum Actinomycetota; class UBA4738; order UBA4738; family UBA4738; genus DASWCX01. The sequence goes on from DASWCX010000140.1 coordinate 4,079, forward strand.
GCACGAGCTCGCCGCCGGCGGGACGAACCTGGTGTCGGCGTGCGGCCGCACCGGCAACCCATGGGACCCCGCACGGATGACTGGCGGGTCGAGCGGAGGCTCGGCTGCCGCCGTCGCCGCGGGCGTGGTGCCCTGGGCGCTGGGTTCGGACACCGGGGGGTCGGTCCGGATCCCCTCCTCGATGTGCGGCACGTTCGGGCTGAAGCCGTCCACGGGACGCCTGTCCCTCGACGGGATGATGCCGCTCGCTCCCTCGATGGACTGCCCCGGGCCGATCGCGGCGACGGCCGGCGATCTCGCCGCGCTGTACGGCATCATGTCCGGCGGGCGAGCCGTGGTCGAGGTCCCCTCGCCTGAGGACGGCGCGCCCGGGCTCCGGGTGGGCATGCCCGGCGGCTTCTTCGCCGCCCTGGTCCATCCGGACACGCTCGAGGCCGTGGCCCGAACGGCGGAGGTGCTGGCCGGCGCCGGGGTGCCGGTCGAGGAACTCGACGGGCGCGGGATCGAGGACGCGCGCCGGGTCTGGTTCGATCTCTGCGCTTACGAATTCGTCCGGGCCCATCCCATCTTCGTCGGCCGCCGCGAGCTGGTCGATCCTTCGGTGCTGTCATGGGCGGAGCACGGCGAGCGCCTGACCGCGGAGGAACACGACCGGGCGGTTCAACGCCGGGCCGAGATCGCGGCCTGGTACCGGGGCCGCCTGGAGCGGTTCGACGCCCTGCTGGTCCCGACCACGCCGTACCCGGCCCCCCGGGCCGATCAATCGGAGGTCGACCTGGTGGCTTCCGGCACGGTGGAGGTGGCGCGGGTCGGACCGGGGTGGCTGTGCTCATCGGTGAACCTCAGCGGACTGCCCGCGGTGAGCATCCCCGCCGGGACGTCGAGCGAGGGGCTGCCCATCGGCGTTTCCCTGATCGGGCGCGACGACGGCGAGGACACGCTCCTGGGTCTGGCCGCCCTTTGGGAGCGGGCCGCGAGATACGTCCCGGTCCGCCCGTCCCTGCCCTCGGTCACCATCGCGTAGCCCGGTTGTTCGCGACGCGGTGGCCGGCGGGAGGCCGGTAGCATGGCCGCTTCGTGTCAGGCCGGCTCCCACCCGTACGCGAACGCGGCTCCATTGACGCCCTGGGCGGCGTCTTCGTCGCCGTGGCCTCGCTCCAGTTCGGGGGCGTGGTCGTGCTGGGCAAGATCGTCACCCGAGGAGGACTCCCGGTGAGCTCGTTCCTGGCTATCCGGTTCGCCGTGGCGGCCACGTTGCTCGCGGTGGCGCTCGGCGCTGCCCGGCAGCCGCTGCGGGCCGCGCCCGGCGAGGGGTGGCGGCTGGCCCTGCTTGGCATGGTGGGGTACGCGGTAGAGGCCGGCCTGTTCTTCGCTGCGGTCGGCCACGGCACCGCCGCCGCGGTGACCCTCCTGTTCTTCACCTATCCGGTGTGCGTGGCGCTGATCTCGATCGCGATGGGCCAGGGCGTTCCGGGGAGGCTCGTCCTGATCTCCCTGGTGGTGGCCGTGGCCGGGGCCGCGCTGGTGGTCGTGTCGAGCGGAGGCCTCGACATCACGACCGCCGGGATCCTGTTCGCGCTGGGATCGGCCGTCACGTTCTCGCTGTACCTCACCGGCGCGGAGATCGTCCTGAAGCGGACGAACTCCCTCACCGGCGCGATGTGGGTGAGCGCCTCCGCCGCCCTGGCGCTGACGGTCTTCGCCGTGGCCACCGGGGCCGGCGCGTGGCCGCACGGCTGGCGCCAGTGGGGGCCGGTGCTGGGAACCGCGGCCTTCACCGCCGGAGCCTTCGTGTGCCTGTTCGCCGGGCTGCGGCGGCTGGGATCGGTGCGAACCTCGATCGTGGCCGCCAGCGAGCCGCTGTCGGCCACGGTCCTGGCGGTCGTCTTCCTGAATGAGCCGCTACGGGGCGGTGTGGTGGCGGGAGGCGTCCTGATCCTGGCCGGCGCCGTGGCCGCGTCGCTGGCCCGGGGCCGCGCCCCCGCCGAACCGCCGGTGCCGTAGCGTTCGACCAGCGCCGCGGTGCCCCTACCTCCGCGATCGGTGGTTTGCTGCCGTCTCCCAGGCTAACCTCATTCACGCCATGGCGAGACGCAAGCCCGAGGAGTCGGCCCGCGAGGAGATCGACCGCCAGCTCGAAGCCGCCGGCTGGCTGATCCAGGACCGGCCGGCGGCGAATCTGTCGGCTGCTCTGGGGGTTGCCATCCGCGAATTTCCCACCGCGACCGGGCCCGTCGACTACGGCCTGTACATCGCGGGAGCCGCGGCCGGCGCCGTCGAGGCGAAGAAGGAAGGGTGGACCTTGTCGGGCGTCGAGGTCCAGACGAAACGCTACGGCGAAGGGCTGCCCGCTGCCCTCCCAGCGTACCGGCGACCTCTCCCGTTCATCTACGAGAGCACCGGCCAGGAGACGCATTTCACGAACCTCATGGATCCCGAGCCCCGAGCCAGGCAGGTGTTCACCTTCCATCGCCCAGAGATGCTCCGGAGCTGGCTCGAAGAGGCCGGCTACTCGACCTCCGTGCGCGCTCTCCCGATGGTCGCTGAGCCGACGACCGGCTACGAAGCGGCGGCCACCCTCAGAGCTCGCCTCCAGCACATGCCCCCGCTGATCGAGGAGGGCCTGTGGCCTCCGCAGGTCAGGGCGATCCGGAACCTCGAACGGTCGCTCGCCGACGATCGGCCTCGAGCCCTGATCCAGATGGCCACCGGCAGCGGGAAGACCTTCACCGCCTGCAACTTCGTCTACCGTCTGGTGAAGTTCGCCAAGGCCAGGCGGGTCCTGTTCCTGGTCGACCGGGGCAACCTCGGACGGCAGGCCAGGAAGGAGTTCGAGCAGTTCGTCACCCCGGACGACGGCCGGAAGTTCACCGAGCTGTACGTCCTCCAGCATCTCCAGCACAACAAGCTCGACCCCACGGCCAAGGTGGTCGTGTCCACCATCCAGAGGCTCTATTCGATGCTCCGCGGCGATGAGGAGCTGCCCGAAGAGCTGGACGAGATCTCGAGCTTCTACGCCAGCCCCATGGCCAAGGAGCCCCTGCCGGTCGAATACAACCCCGCGATCCCCATCGAGACCTTCGACGTGATCATCACCGACGAGTGCCACCGCTCGATCTACAACCTGTGGCGACAGGTGCTGGAGTACTTCGACGGGTTCATCATCGGCCTGACGGCCACGCCCTCCAAGCAGACCCTTGGGTTCTTCAAGCAGAACCTGGTCATGGAGTACACACACGAGGAGGCCGTGGCCGACCAGGTCAACGTGGACTTCGACGTCTACGAGATCCGAACGAAGATCACAGGCGGCGGCTCGACGGTGGAGGCCGGCCTGTGGGTGGACAAGCGAAGCCGCCAGACCCGCAAGCACCGGTGGGAGCAGCTGGACGAGGAGCTGGCATACGAGGCGCGGCAGCTCGACCGCGAGGTCGTGGCGGAGGACCAGATCCGAACGGTGGTTCGAGCCTTCCGGGATCGGTTGTTCACCGAGATCTTCCCCGGACGGACCGAGGTGCCGAAGACGCTGATCTTCGCCAAGGACGACAGCCATGCCGAGGACATCGTCCAGATCATTCGGGAGGAGTTCGGCAAGGGGAACGACTTCGCCCAGAAGATCACGTACAAGACCACGGGAGCGAAGCCCGAGGACCTGCTGGCCTCGTTCCGAAACAGCTACAACCCCAGGATCGCCGTGACCGTAGACATGATCGCCACCGGCACGGACGTGAAGCCCCTGGAGATCGTGTTCTTCATGCGCAGCGTGCGGAGCCGCACCTTCTTTGAGCAGATGAAGGGCCGGGGCGTCCGGGTGATCGACCCCACCGACCTGAAAGCGGTGACGCCGGATGCTCGGGCCAAGGACCGGTTCGTGATCGTGGACGCCGTCGGCATCTGTCAGGAGGACCTCTCGGACACAAGGCCGATGGAGAAGAAGCCGTTCGTCTCATTCGAGAAGCTCTTGGAGTTGGTCTCGTTCGGGACCGCAGACCAGGAGGTGTACTCGTCCCTGGCTTCGCGCCTGGCCAGGCTCGAGCGGCAGCTGACTGCCGAGGACCGGGGACTGCTGGCCGAGGCCGCCGGCACGCCCCTGCGGGAGGTGACCGCTGCAATCGTCGAGGCTCTGGACCCCGACCGGCAGCTCGAGGCGGCCCGCTCGGCCACGGGCGTCGACGAGCCGTCGGACGAAGCCGTGGCGCAGGCGGCGGTCGGCTTGCTCCGGGACGCCGCCGACCCCATCGCCTCGAAGCCTGACCTGCGGCAGAAGCTGGTCGAGATCAAGCAGTCGTACGAACAGACCATCGACACCGTGAGCAAGGACGAGGTGCTGAAGGCCGGCTACTCGGCGGAGGCGACCGAGGCCGCCCGGAGCATCGTGACCTCGTTCGAGGAATTCATCCGGGAGCACAAGGACGAGATCACCGCGCTCCAGCTCCTGTACAGCCGCCCCTACCAGCAGCGCCTGACCTTCGAGGAGATCAAGGAGTTGGCGGATGCCATCGGTCGCCCACCGAGGCAGTGGACGCCGGACGTCCTGTGGCTCGCCTACGAGAAGCTCGACAAGTCGAAGGTCCGGGGCTCGGGCGACCGGGTACTGGCGGACCTGGTCTCGCTCATCCGGTTCGCCCTGCAGCAGGAATCGGAGCTGGTTCCGTTCACCGAGAAGGTGAAGGAGCGCTTCGCCGG
>DASWCX010000141.1:0-5007 GCA_036395815.1 Actinomycetota bacterium
CGACTCGCTCGCGGCGAAGGCGGTCGCGGCCCTGGACGACGCGCCGATCGCCCCCGAGGTGGCCTCGGCTCTTCGCTCGCTGGCCGACCTGGTGGCGCTTCGAAACGCCTGAGCCGACGGGCCGGGGGCCACGTTTGCGGGCCCGTGTCGCCGGCCCTACGATGGAGTTCGTGAATCTCTTCACAAAGTCGGGGCCGTGGCTTCGACCGAGCCCCGGAGCGGAGAGATCTTGACCGAACCTCGGATCGATACCGACGTCCTCGTGGTGGGCGCCGGGCCGGGAGGCTCGTCGGCCGCCTTCCACCTGGCCTCGCGCGGGGTCGAGGTCCTGATGGTCGACAAGGCCATCTTCCCCCGGGAGAAGGTGTGCGGGGACGGCCTCACCCCTCGCGGCGTCCGGGCCATGCAGAAGATGGGCCTCGAGCCGTCCGATCCGGGGTTCGTCCGGGTGGAGGCGCTACGCACGTACGGCGTCGACGGCTTCGTGGCCGACTACGCGTGGCCGAAGCTCCGGGACTTCCCCGCGGTGGGGGTGGTCCGGACCCGGTACGACTTCGACAACCTGCTGGCCAAACAGGCCGTCGAGGCCGGGGCCACGTTCCAACAAGGGGTGGAGGTGACCGGCCCGCTGACGGACGGGGGCAGGGTGGTGGGGGCGATCGTGGGGGAGAACGGGTCGTCCCGGACCGTCCGGGCCAGGTTCGTCGTGGCCGCGGACGGCGCCTCCAGCCGCTTCGGGTCGAAGGCCGGGATCAGCCGGGACCATCGCCGGCCGGTGGCCATCGCGGCCCGTCGCTACTACCGGATGTCCCGGCCCCAGGAGCCCGTCCTCGAGGCCTTCCTCGACCTGTCCGATCCCACGGCGGCGGGCGAGGGGATCATGGCCGGCTACGGCTGGATCTTCCCCCTGGGCGACGGCGTGGTGAACGTGGGGGCCGGGCTCCTGAACACGTTCAAGCGGTTCAAGGAGGTCTCGGCCAGAAAGGTCATGGACGTGTTCCTCCGGCAGCTTCCGCCCGAGTGGGGGATCAACGAAGGGAGCGCGGTCGGCCCCCTCCTCTCGGGCCCGATCCCCATGGGGATCAACCGCCGGCCGCTCGCCGCCCCGGGCCTGCTGCTCGTGGGCGACGCCGCGGGAGTCACCAACCCGTTCAACGGGGAGGGCATCGCCTATGCCATGGAGACCGGGGAGCTGGCGGCCGAGCTGATCGCCGACGCCGTGGCCCGGGACCGCCCCGCCGTGGCCCAGATGTATCCGGTCCTGGTCAAGCGGCGGTACGGCCGGTACTTCAACGTGGGCAACGCGTGGGTCCGCATGATCGGCAACCCCAAGTTCATGCGGGCCTGCGTCCAGTACGGCTTCCCCCGCCGCAGGCTGATGGATTTCGCCCTGCGCATGATGGCCAACCTCACGGACGGGAGGAACGGAGACACGCAGGACCGGCTGATGCACGCGCTCGTCTCGATGGCGCCCGAGCGATGAGGACCGGCTACCTGCCCATCCTGGTGTTCGGCGCGCTGATCGGCGCGTTCGCCGTTCTGTCCCTGGCCGTCTCCGCCCTGCTCAGGCCGCGCCGCCGGGTGAAGGCGAAGTTCGACCCGTACGAATGCGGGATCGAACCGGTCCGCCTCCCGGCCGGGGAGAACTTCCCGGTCAAGTTCTACGTGGTGGCGATGCTGTTCATCATCTTCGACATCGAGGTCATCTTCCTGTTCCCGTGGGCCGTGGCTTTCCGCGGCCTGGGGCTGTTCGGGCTGGTGGAGATGGTGGTGTTCATCGGCCTGGTGTTCGTGGCCTACGTCTACGTGTGGCAGAAGGGCGGGCTCGACTGGGAGGGCCCGAGGCGGCCGGCCGGGATCGAGGCCGGGGCGGGACCCACCGCCCTGTCGCCCCTGATGGAGCGAGGGCCGGGGGAGCATCCGCACGTTGCGGTGACCGAGCCGATGAGCGAGCGCGGTCAGCCCGTGCCGACCGAAGGCGTTTCGGTGCCGGCCGGGAGGGAGGAGTAGTGCCGGTCCAGCGGGTGTCCGGAGTCCAGCTCGGCCGGACCGAGGACGAGCTGCTCGAGGAGGCCGAGCGGGGGGTCCTCACCACCACCGTGGGCAAGGCGGTGGCCTGGGCCAGGAAGAACTCGATGTGGCCGGCCACGTTCGGGCTGGCCTGCTGCGCCATCGAGATGATGGCCGCAGGGGCCGCCCACTACGACCTTGCCCGGTGGGGGATGGAGATCTTCCGGGCCTCGCCCCGGCAGGCCGACCTGATGATCGTGGCCGGACGGGTCTCGCAGAAGATGGGCCCCGTCCTCCGTCAGATCTACGACCAGATGCCCGAGCCGAAGTGGGTCATCTCCATGGGCGTGTGCGCCAGCAGCGGCGGCATGTTCAACAACTACGGCCTTATCCAGGGCGTCGACACGATCGTGCCGGTCGACATCTACGTCCCGGGCTGCCCGCCCCGGCCGGAGATGCTGATGTACGGCATCCTCCGGCTGCACGAGAAGGTGCAGCGCGAAGCGAGGCTCAAGTAGATGGGTCCGGACGAGCTGGCCGAACGGATCCGGCAGCGGTTCCCCGAGGTCCTGGAGGCTCGCGGCGAGGTCACGGTCACCGTCACCCCCCAGGAGCTGACCGCCGCCCTCGGGTACCTTCGGGACGAGGAGGACCTGTCCTTCCGGTTCCTGTCCGATCTCACGGCCACCGACTGGCCCAGCCAGGAGCCGCGGTTCTGGATCGCCTACCACCTGCAGTCGCTCGAGCGCGCCCACCGCGTCCGGGTGAAGGTCGGCCTCTCCGGCGACGATCCACACGTCCCCACGGTCACCCCCATGTTCCCGACGGCGAACTGGCACGAACGGGAGGTCTTCGACTTCTTCGGCGTGGTGTTCGACGGGCATCCCGACCTCCGCCGGATCGAGATGCCCGAGGGATGGGTGGGCCATCCGCTGCGCAAGGACCACCCGCTGGCGGGGGTGCCCACCCAGTACAAGGGCGCCTTCGTCCCTCCGCCCGACCAGCGAGGGGTGTGAAGGGGCGATGAGCGTCCAGCCGGTGCGCGAGGAGACCATGATCATCAACATGGGACCGCAGCACCCCTCGACCCATGGGGTGCTCCGGCTGGTCCTCGAGCTGGACGGTGAGTACGTCGTGTCGTGCCGCCCGGTGCTCGGCTATCTGCACACCGGGATCGAGAAGAACACGGAGTACCGGACGTGGCAGCAGGGGGTCACCTTCGTGACCAGGGCCGACTACCTCTCGCCCTTCTTCAACGAGGTGGCGTACTGCCTGGCGGTCGAGCGGCTCCTGGGCATCGAGGCTCCCCCGCGGGCCCAGGTGATCCGGGTGATGGTGATGGAGCTGAACCGGATCGCCAGCCACCTGCTGTGGCTCGCCACCACCGGACTGGAGCTGGGCGCCATCTCGATCATGCTCTACGCCTGGCGGGAGCGGGAGCTCGTGCTCCAGATCTTCGAGATGATCACCGGACTGCGCATGAACCACGCGTACGTCCGGGTGGGCGGGCTCTCGATGGACCTGCCCGAGGGCGGGACCGAGAGGATCCGTGGGTTCCTCGATCTCATGCCTGGGAGGCTGCATGAGTACGAGGAGCTGCTCACCGGCAACCCCATCTGGCGGCAGCGAACGGTGGGCATCGGACCGATCTCGACCGTGGACATGCTCGAGCTCGGGGTCACCGGGCCGTGCCTGCGGGCGGGCGGCCTGTCCCTGGACCTGCGCAAGAGCCAGCCGTACTGTGGCTACGAGACGTACGAGTTCGAGGTTCCCACCCGGACCGAGGCCGACTGCTTCGCCCGGTACGCGGTGCGCGTCGAAGAGATCCGGCAGTCCCTCCGCATCGTCGAGCAGTGCCTGGATCGGCTCGAGCCCGGGCCGGTGATGGTGGAGGACCCGAAGGTGCGGTGGCCCGCGCAGCTGTCGGTGGGGCCCGACGGCATCGGCAACTCCGAGGAGTACGTGCGCCACATCATGGAGGAGTCGATGGAGGCCCTCATCAACCACTTCAAGATCGTCACCCAGGGCTTCAAGGTCCCGGCCGGCGAGGTGTACCAGCCCGTGGAGTCACCCCGCGGCGAGCTGGGGCACTACGTGGTGTCGAACGGCGAGAGCCGGCCCTACCGGGTCCACATCCGGGGGCCGAGCTTCGTAAACCTCCAGGCCATCCCGAGGATGGTCGAGGGGGCGCTGATCGCAGACGTCATCGCCATCGTGGCGAGCCTGGACCCCGTCATGGGGGACGCGGACCGGTGACGCAGGCGGAGTTCGCCCGGCCCGATTGGCAGGTCGGCCAGCTCGCGCCGCTGGCCTTGGGCCAGGACGACGTCGAGGGGCCGGTGCTGTCCGAGGAGGCTCGGGCGCTCGCCGAGCGGATCGTGGACAGGTACCCGACCAGCCGATCGGCCCTGCTCCCGCTCCTCTACCTGGTGCAGTCCGAGGCCGGATGGGTGCCCCGCCAGGGGATGCGCGAGGTCGCCGAGATCCTCCGGCTGAGCACCGCCGAGGTGGAGGCCGTCGCCACGTTCTACACGATGCTGAAGCTCCACCCCAGTGGGCGGTACGTGATCTCCGTCTGCACCAACCCCTCGTGCACGCTCCGGGGCGCCCGGAAGACCTACCTCCGGGCCAGGGAGCTGCTGGGCGAGGACGCCGAGCGGATGACGCCGGACGGGATGTTCACCCTGGAGGAGGAGGAGTGCCTCGCCGCCTGCGACAAGGCTCCGGTGGTCGCCGTCAACTACGTGTTCTACGACCAGGTCGACGAGGGCGCGGTCGAGCAGATCATCGAAGGGATCCGCGAGGGCCGGGTTCCCGAAGCTCCCCGAGGGGCCGGCGTCCCCGGCGACCTCCGGGATGTCTCCCGAACGCTCGCGGGGCTCGGCACGACCCCCTCACCGAAGGCCGGTCCGGATGGCTGAGTTCGAGCCCGTCCTCACGGCCCGATGGGGGGACCCCGAAGCCGTCGGGATCGAGGGATACCTCCGGACCGGCGGG
>DASWCX010000142.1:0-3377 GCA_036395815.1 Actinomycetota bacterium
CCGGCCCACGAAGTCGCGCAGGAGCCGGTCGAGCTCCGACCGGAAGTCCCCGTCGTCCCGAAGGGCCCGCCACGCCTCCTCCAGCTCGTCCAAAACCGGGATCAGGACCTCCGGGACGTACCGGCCCCCGAACGAGCCGAACCGGCCGCGTTCGTCCGGCAGCGCCGGCGCCGTCCCGCTCATCGGCCCAGCAGCTCGCGGATGGCCTCGGCCGGGTCCCCGCTCCGCATGAGCGCCTCGCCGACCAGCACCGCGTGAGCCCCGGCCCGCTTCGCCCGCAGGACGTCCTTGCGGGCCCGAAGGCCGCTCTCCAGCACCACCACCCGGTCCCGGGGCACCGACGCAGCCAGGGCCAGCGCGGCATCGAGATCGACCTCCAGCGATTCGAGGTCGCGGGCGTTCACTCCCACGATCCGGGCGTCCGTCCCCATGGCCCGCTCCAGGTCCGCCGGCGTGTGCGCCTCCACCACCGCGGACATCCCCAGCTCCTCGGCCACCGTGCGCAGCTCCTCCAGCTCCAGCTCGGACAGCGCCGCAGCGATCAGCAGGACCGCGTCGGCGCCCTCGGCCCGGGCCTCGATGACCTGCCCCGGGTGGACGATGAAGTCCTTCCGCAGGACCGGCAGGGCGGTGTGCCGGCGCACCGCCCGCAGATCGGCCAGCGACCCACCGAAATGGCGAGGCTCGGTCAGGACCGAGATTGCCGAGGCCCCTCCGGCCTCGTACCGGGCCGCCTGTTCGCCCGGGTCGACCTCGCCGATCTCCCCGGCCGAGGGAGAGGATCGCTTGACCTCGGCGATCAACGCGAGGCCGGGGCCGCGCAGGGCGGCCTCGAAGTCGAGCGGTGGCGGCATTGCCCGGGTTCGGAGCAGCAGGCTGCCTTCGGGGAGCGGCCGCCGCGCCAGCCGCTCCCTGACCTGCGACACGATCTCGGTCAGGAACGCCACGGCCGGCCCTTCCTGCCGCTGCATCCGGCGTTCACGGACGGGCACTATATCGGGAGGCCGCCGGGACCCGAACGGCGAAGGTCGATCTCTCAGCGGACCCGCGCTGGCTCCACCGACCGGGCCGGGCCGGCATCCACCAGGCGGACGGCCCCCTCCCCGAACAACCGCCGCAGCTCGGCCAGCAGCGCGGGCGAGCCGTCCACCCGCCATCCGTCCCCGATCTTCAGCCGGGTGGCCCCCCGATCCCCCACCAGGCGAAGGACCACGGGGAGCGAGCCCGGATACAGCGCCAGGAGCCCCTTCAGCCGATGCACCAGCCCTCCGGTGCATGAGGCCGCCGGCAGGTCGAGCACCAGGGGATCCGCGGGGCCGCCCCCGCCGTTGCCCCCCTCCCGATCCCCGCCGTCGGGGCCGCTCAGGTCGGGCTCCCCGATCTCCAACGCCACAAGCTGGAGCTCCCGCCCCCGAAGGTCCGCCCGCCCCTTGACCAGCAGCACCCGGTCCGGGGCGATCAGGGCGGCGGCCTTGTCGAACACCCCGGGAAACGCCACCACGCCCACCACGCCGGTCAGGTCCTCGAGCCGAAGCACCGCGAAGGGCTCGCCGCGCCGGGTGTACCGGCGGGTGATGGCCGCCACGATCCCCGCCACCGTGACCACGTCCCCGTCGCCCAGCGACGGCAGCTCGGAGATCTCCAGGTCCACCTGCCGGGCCAGGCGCTCTCTGATCGACAGCAGCGGGTGGTCGGTGACGTACTGCCCGAGCATCTCCTTCTCGTGCGACAGGAACTCGGGCTGTTCGAACTCCTCGCCCTGGAGCACCGCCTCGTCGATCTCGAGCGCCGGCGCCATCGCCCCGAAGAAGGATTCCTGGCCGATCGCCTCGGCCCGCCGCTCGGCCATCACCGGGGTGGTGATCTTCTCGTATCCCTCCAGCAGCGCCCGTCGCCGGTACCCGAGCGAGTCGAACGCTCCCGCCAGGATGAGGCTCTCCAGGCACTTCTTGTTCAGCACCCCGGATTCGACCCGGCGGCAGAAGTCGGTGAACGAGGTGAACCGGCCGCCCTCGGTGCGAGCGTCCAGGATCGATTGCACGGCCTGGGCCCCCACGTTGCGCACGGCGGCCAGGCCGTAGCGGATGTCGCCGTTGGACGGCGTGAAGTAGAGCTGGGAGTCGTTCACGTCGGGCGGCAGGACCTTGATGTCCATGAGCCGGGCGGCGTTCAGGTAGTAGGGCTTCTTGTCCTTGTCGTCCCGGACGCTGGTCAGCAGGGCGGCGACGTACTCGACCGGATGGTGGGCCTTCAGGTACGCCGTCTGATATGCCACGTACGCGTAGGCGCATGCATGCGAGGCATTGAAGCCGTAGTCGGCGAACGGCACGAGCAGCTCGAAGATCTCCTTCGCCAGCCGCTCCTCGTAGCCCTTCGCCACGGCCTGCCGGACGAACTTCTCCCGGTGGGGGACCAGCATCTCCCGGATCTTCTTGCCCATGGCCTTCCGCAGGGTGTCGGCCTCGCCCATGGTGTAGCCGGCCATGAGCACCGCGATCTGCATGACCTGCTCCTGGTACACGATGATCCCGTACGTGTCCGCCAGGATCTCGGCCAGGTCCTGGTGCGGATACTCCACCGGCTTGCGCCCGTGCTTGCGCTCGGCGTACTCCACGTGCATTCCCTGGCCCAGGGGGCCGGGCCGATACAGCGCGACCAGCGCCATCAGGTCCTCGAACCGGTCCGGCTGGAGGCTCTTGATCAGCGAGCGCATCCCGCCGCCCTCGAGCTGGAACACCCCGGTGGTGTCCCCCCGCCCGACCATCTCGTAGGCCGCGGCGTCGTCCAGGGGGACGTGATCGATGTCCAGATCGATCCCCTTCGCCTTCAGCAGCCCCACCGTGTCCTCGATCACCGACAGGTTGCGCAGCCCCAGGAAGTCCATCTTGAGCAGCCCGAGCCGCTCCACCCCGTGCATGTCGAACTGGGTCACGATGCGGCGGGACTCGTCGCGGGAGTCCTTCGACAGCTTCAGGGGCAGGTAGTTCACCAGGGGGATGTCCGCGATCACCACGCCCGCGGCGTGGACCGAGTCCTCCCTACGGAGCCCCTCGAGCGCGCGGGCCGAATCGATCACCTCTCGGGCCTCGGGCTCCTTCTCGTATGCCTCCCGGAACTCGGGAGAGAGCTCGAGGGCCCGGTCGATCGGATATTCCCGGCCGAGCACCGCCGGAGGGAACATCTTGGCCAGCCGGTCCCCGAACATCGCCGGGAACCCCAGGACCCGGGCTGCGTCCCGGACCCCCTGCTTCCCCTTGATGGTCTGGAACGTGATGATCTGGGCCACGTGGTCGGCCCCGTACTTCGCGGCCACGTACCGGATCACCTCGTCCCGGCGGCGCTCGTCGAAGTCCATGTCGATGTCCGGCATCTCCTTG
>DASWCX010000143.1:0-4030 GCA_036395815.1 Actinomycetota bacterium
CTTGATCCCGGCCGGGTCCAGCCCGTTCGCCGGCTCGTCGAGGATCAGCAGGGCCGGGTCCTTGAGCAGGGCGGCGGCGATCCCGAGTCGCTGCTTCATCCCGAGCGAGTAGGTCTTCACCGGATGGTTCGCCCGGGCGGCGAGCCCCACCCGTTCCAGGGCCTCGTCGACCCGCTTCCGGCCGATGCCATCCAGCCTGGCCAGGAGCCTGAGGTTCCTGCGGCCGGAGAACCGAGGGAACAGGGCCGGGGTCTCGACGATGGAGCCGACCCGGCCGATGACACGGTGGAGGTCCCGTTGGGAGTCCACACCCATGAGCCGGCAGGCTCCGCCGGTCGGCCGGACCAGCCCGAGGAGGCAGCGGATGGTGGTGGTCTTCCCTGCCCCGTTCGGCCCCAGGAACCCGAACACGCCTCCCTCTGGGACCGAGAGGTCGAGGCCGTCGACGGCGACCGTCGCCCCGCCGCGCAGCCGGCGGTACTCCTTGCGAAGCCCGTGGACCTCGATGACCCCCGACACGGTCCGCCCCCCCGGCCCGGATGGTTTCACGTTTCGACCCCCCGGACCAGTTCTCCACGTGATGACCGGTAAGGTGGATGCCATGGAATCCGAACGGCGGGGATCGCTGATGGTCGACGCCGCCCTTCTGGCCGTGGTCCTGATGTGGGCCGCGACCTTCACGCTGTTCAAGATCGCTTGGCACGACGTCGACCCGGTCGCCTTCACCGGCCTGCGGTTCGTCCTGATGCTTGGGTTTGCGCTGGTCGTGCTCACGATGTCCGGACCCCGAGTCCGGATGCGGCGAAGGGACGTGCCGCTCATCGTGGCCTCCGGGCTCACCGGCTACTTCCTCTATCAGATGAGCTTCGTCCTTGGGCTGGACCGGACCTCGGCCCTGGCCAGCGCGATCCTGGTGGCCACCCATCCGATCTTCTCGGTCCTGTTCCTGTGGGCGGCGGGGAAGGAGCGGGCGACCAGGCGAGAGGTGGCCGGCGTGGCCATCGGGTTCATCGGCGTGGCCGTGTTCCTCCGGGCCTGGGACGCGTTCGGCGCGGCCACGGTGGGCGACCTCCTGTCGCTGCTCGCGGCGGCGGCGTTCGGCGCGTACGGGGTGATCAACCGTCCGCTGGTCGAGCGCTATCCCGCCCGGCAGCTGATGGCCTACAGCCTGGTCGTGGGCGGGGGACTGGTGGCGGTGGCAGCGGCGCCGGCCATGATCCGCCAGGACTGGGGGAGCGTCGGCGGAGCGGCGTGGGCCATCCTGTTGTTCGCCACGGTGGGGCCGGTGTACGTGGCGTACGGCCTGTGGAACTGGGCCATCGGCAAGCGGGGGATCCCGAGGACCGTCGTGTTCGGCTTCCTGGTTCCCGTGGTCGCCGGGGCGCTGGCCGTGACCACGCTCCACGAATCGATGCACCCCGAGCAGGCGGTGGGCGCGCTGCTCGTGGTGGGAGGCCTGGTCGTGACGCGGCTCTCGACGCGGACCAGGCCGGGCAGGGCTCCGGTCGAACCGCCGGCAGACGAGCCCGCCGTGGCTCCGGCCGAAGCGGTGCTGGCGGCCCACCGGCTGCCGGGCGCCGTTCGAGGCTCCGCCGACCTGCCGTGATGTTCGGCGACCAGGAAGTGCTGGTCCTGGAGGTCGCGCCGCTCTCCGTCCACGGGCTGGTTTACTACGACGTGAAGATGGCCTTCCGCGACCGCTCGGTCCACGACGCCCGGCTGGGGCCGGAGGCCGTGCCGGAGAACCTCCAGCCCGGCGAGCGGGTCATGGCGACGCTGGCCGCGAACATGATCGTGTCGCTCCGGCGACCCGAGTGAGCCGAGGGGCCGGGGCCCGAGAGCGGTTGCCTACCCGCGGTCCCCGCTTCCCGGCGACGTCGTCCCCCCCGTTCCCCGGCCACGCCTCAGGACCACCTGAACCACGGCCCTGGCCGGTGCGCTCTGGTTCCCGTCGTTGTCCTCGACCACCAGGGTGAACACGCGAAGGCCGGGCGCCACCCCTCCGTCGACCGTCACCGCGGAGGTTCGGGTCACCACCGGCACGCCCACGACGAACGCGGTCACCCGCCTACTCCACCAAGGTCCAGATGAACTTCACGACCTTCCCCCCGCCCACGTCGCTCGACTTGCTGCCGTCCAGCTTGAAGGACTGGCCGAAGTCGACCTGCGACGGAGCGGCGAGGATGGCCGTCGGCGCCTGCGAGTCCCGCACCACCACGTCCACGGTGGCCGGCAGGCTCTGGTTGCCCGAGTCGTCCTCCACCACCAGCTGGAACACGTGCTTGCCGACGGCGAGCGGGATGTCCACGCTGACGGTGACCTCCACCGTCGGGTCCTCCGTCTCCACCGGCTTCCCGATGACGAACTCCGCCATGTCCCACCTCCCTTCAGTTCAGTTCCGTCCACACGAACTTCGTGATCGTCTTGCCGCCGAAGGCCTTCGACTGGGTGCCGTCCAGGGTGAACGAGTCGCCCGACTCGACCTCGAGTGGCGACCCCGGGTCGGCGATCGGCAGCACCGGGCCCGCCGCCGGGGCAAGAGGCCAGATGGCCGCCCGAAGCTCCAGGGGATCCCCCTCGCCGGAGCGGGCCAGGCGGATCCGCTGGCCGTCGAGGAGCTCGTACCAGAACGACTGGCCCAGCCCCTGGACCGTGACCACCCCGTCGACCCGACGAGCCTGGACCTGCACGGCGAGGTCCATCGTGTCGAGCCCGTGGACGAGCGTGACGTCGCCGCCCGTCGCCACGGACAGGAATCCCGAGTCGAACAGCGGCGTCGACGAGGAGCCCACCGGGTCCCCGTCGTATCGCCACCGGCCCTGGCGGACCACGAACGACCCGGTGTGCCCGTGGTCGAGGGGCGGGAGGTACCACTGGCCGAGTTGCGTCACCGAGACGCCGGCCTCCATCTTGTCCAGCCGGGCGAACACCACGGCGTCGTCCTGGTACGGCGGGGCGGCCGAGCGGGCCTCGATGGTCACGTCGTCGAACAGCAGCGTCGGCACGCCGGTCACGACCCCCTCGGCCCGCAGCGAGTAGAGCAGCACGAGGTGCAGGGCGGCGCCGACCCCGAAGTCGACGGCCGGGGTCTGGGCCTCCGGAACCGCGAGGGCCCGGCCCTGGGCGTCGATGGCCAGGCCGGGACCGACCGAGACGGAGCCATCCTGCTGCACGGTGACCTGCAGGCCGTGGCAGACCTTTCCCAGGCCGACGGTCTCCCGGCCCCCGGCCACGTGGCCGAGCAACACGTCCTGGAGGTGCTCGAGGTGTTCGCGAGCCACCCGCATCCCGTCGACGAACCTGGTGCGGCCGACCTCCACGCCGTTCATGATCCAGCCTCCTTGTAGAGCGCGGTGACCTCCTTCAGCGTCAGCGTTCCGGTGGACCTGGCGGTCACCGAGAGCGCCAGCGACGCCGCTCCCGCCGCCACGGGGACGGCCAGCGGCTGCGTCTTGGGCCGCTCGAGCTCGAGGTCGACCGGGTCCTGCCCCACCTCCGCGGCCACGGGGGTCCCCAGGCCGTCGGTCCATCCCAGCTCCAGCACGGGGTCGTTCTCGGCCGGGAAGGGCCGGCGGAGGATGCGAACCTGCGCCACCGGGGTGAGCCCGTCCACCGTGGGGTACCGGTCCCACCGCGAGCCCGAGCTCGACACCAGCGTTCGAACCCCCGGCGAGCCCTGCTCGGGCGCCCCGACCCACTCCAGGGCTCCGGCCGGAGCCCTGGCCACGCCCCACGTGCCGGCTTCGGCCTTCACGGAGACCGCCGCGGGAAACAGCACCTCTTGCCAATACGGCGGGCCACCCGCGGATCCGGCCGGGATCGCAAGGTCGGCGGAGGCGAGGGGCTTTCCGGCGGCCGGCGCGTCGGCGTCCTCGGCGGCCAGCTCGAGATGCACCTGCGCATCGTCGGATGGAGGCCGGACCAGGAGGGCCACCCCGTATACGTCGGCCGCTTCGGGGAGCTCGAACCGGCGGGCCACGCTGAAGGTGGCGTCGACCTTCAGCCCGAGCTTCCCGGGATCCGTCGTCGC